>JACZQL010000189.1 GCA_022545745.1 Deltaproteobacteria bacterium
TTTGGGTAAACGATAAGAGTAATCCCTCGGATGAGGGCCAAAGACGATCCCACCCCCGACCCAAATGGGAGATCTCACACTACCTGCACGAGCCCGCCCCGTTCCCTTCTGACCCCATGGTTTCCTCCCGCTACCCCGGACCACTCCCCTTGTCTTGGTGGACGCGGTGCCCGTTCGGCGGCTGTTGAGTTGCATCATCACCACCTGATGCAGGAGACGAGGGCGTATGGGGACACCAAAAATACGCTCTTGAAGCTGGGGATGGATTACCTGGACTGCCATCTCTATTTCCTCTTCACCGTCCTGCGGATTAACAAGACTCCCCTCTTACCCCCCGGCACAGCCCCTTTCACCAAAAGGAGGTTTGATTCTTCTCGAATCTGAACCACCTCTAGATTCTGCACCGAGACTTGCTCATTGCCCAATTGGCCCGCCATCTTCTTTCCCTTGAAGACCCGGCCGGGGTAAGATCGGTTACCGATGGCGCCTCCATGGCGAAAATACTCGTGAGTCCCATGGGAGGCAGGAAATCCTCTGAATCCCCAGCGCTTCATCACCCCCGCAAACCCCTTACCCTTGGAAGTTCCCGTGACATCCACATGATCCCCCACCTTAAAGAGATGAGACAACTTGATCTCCTGCCCCACCTCAAAGGATGCGATCTCTTCCGAGCGGAACTCTTTTAGTACGGAAAAGGGTCCCTTTCCTGCTTTACTCATATGACCCTGCTCGGGCTTGTTGACCCGCTGGCTTTTCTTCGGCCCAAACCCTAACTGCAACGCCTCATACCCGTCTTTTGCTTTCTCCTTCTTTTGGAGCACAACACATGGACCCGCCTCGATGGCCGTGACGGGAATCAGATTGCCATCAGCGCTAAAGACCTGGGTCATCCCAATTTTTTTTCCAATGAGACCTGTCATATGAGCCACTTCATTTTAGATTTTGGATTTTAGATTCTTACCGATAAAAAATGTTTTCCTATATTTTCCGAGCTTGGCGTCCTTTGCGTCTTTGCGCAAGTTATCTTTTAGATTTTGGATTTTAGATTTTTGATTACGCTCACTGTAATTTTATTTCCACATCTACGCCCGCAGCCAAATCTAGTTTTCCCAAAGCATCAATGGTCTGCTGGGTAGGCTCAAGAATGTCCAGAAGCCGTTTGTGGGTGCGAATTTCAAACTGCTCTCTGGATTTCTTGTCTACATGAGGAGACCGATTGACTATAAACCGCTCAATGCGAGTGGGGAGCGGGATGGGACCAGCCACCCTCCCACCGGTCCGCTTTACGGTTTCAACGATTTCCCCAACCGACTGGTCTAGGACTCGATAATCGTAGGCCTTGAGCCTTATGCGTATTCTTTCATTCACCGAATAATCCTCAAATCTAACGATAGTTAAGTTCCGACGGTCTTAGCACTAATCTCCTCCGATATGGCAGTGGGCACTTGATCGTAATGGGAAAACTGCATGGTATAGGTAGCCCTTCCCTGGGTCATGGATCTAAGCTCCGTAGCATAACCAAACATCTCAGCCAGAGGGACACGACCTTCGATGGCCTTTGCTGCGGGACGGGAGTCGATTCCCAGGACTTTACCGCGACGGGCACTTATATCCCCGATCACCTCCCCCATAAATACCTCCGGCACCACCACCTCCACAGCCATGATGGGTTCCAGCAGAACCGGTGCCGCCTTACTCACAGCCTCTTTAAAGGCCATGGAGCCGGCGATCTTAAAGGCTATCTCCGAAGAGTCCACCTCATGATAACTTCCATCCAGGAGGGTGACTCCCATATCCACCATGGGGTAACCGGCGAGGGCGCCGTTCTCCATCGCCTCGCGCACCCCTTTTTCTACTGCCGGAATATACTCCCGCGGAATGTTACCCCCCTTGACCGCATTGACAAACTCAAAGCCGCCCCCAGTGGGTTTTGGCTCAACCCGTAGGTAAACATGCCCGAATTGGCCATGGCCCCCGGTCTGGCGAACAAATCTTCCCTCTTTCTCTACTACCTTACGAATGGTCTCTTTGTAAGCCACCTGTGGTCGACCCACATTGGCACCTACGTTAAACTCCCTGAGGAGACGGTCCACGATAATCTCCAAGTGGAGCTCCCCCATCCCGGAAATGATCGTCTGCCCCGTTTCTTCGTCCGTACGCACCCTAAAGGAAGGATCCTCCGTTGCTAACTTTTGCAGGGTCAGGCCGAGCCTCTCTTGGTCCGCTTTACTCTTTGGCTCAATGGCAATGGAAATAACAGGCTCGGGAAACTCTATGGATTCGAGTATGATGGGAGCCGCCTCATCACAGAGGGTATCACCGGTGGTGGTGCTTTTCAGGCCCACAGCGGCCGCGATGTCACCCGCGGAAACCTCTTTGAGCTCTTCCCGCTTGTTGGCATGCATCTTGAGAAGCCGGCCGATCCTCTCTCTTCTCCCTTTCGTAGAATTGTAAATGTACGACCCTCCAGCCAGCACGCCGGAATAGACACGAAAGAAGGCCAACGTTCCAACATACGGATCCGTCATAATTTTGAAGGCCAAGGCCGAGAATGGGCTATCCTCGCTTGGGGATCGTTCCTCTTCATTTTTAGAAACGGGATGTATCCCCAGAATCGGCGGAATGTCCAGCGGTGAAGGGAGGTAGTCGATGACCCCATCCAGGAGCGCCTGTATACCCTTGTTCTTGAAAGCGGAGCCGCAGAAGACCGGGAAAATCTTGCCGGCAATCGTTGCGGTGCGAATCGCACTTGAGAGCTCTTCATCGGTGAGCTCCTCCCCACCCAGGTACTTCTCGAGCAACGTGTCGTCATGCTCGACGGCGGCCTCCATGACCTCGTGCCTCAACTCCTTGACCTTCTCGAGCAGAGAGTCGGGAACCTCGCCCTCCACCACTTCCGAACCGAGCTCCTCCTGATAGTGAAGAGCCTTGTTGCGAACGATGTCGACGATCCCCGTAAAAAGTTCGCCCTCGCCGAGCGGATATTGCACGGGGAAGGCGTTGGCTCCGAGTCTGTCTCGCATCATGTCGACGACGTTTTCGAAGTCGGCCCCGACTCGGTCCATCTTGTTGACCAGCGCGATACGGGGGACGCCGTAGCGGTCGGCCTGTCGCCAAACCGTCTCCGACTGGGGCTCGACCCCTCCCACGGCACAGAACACGGCGACGGCGCCATCGAGTACGCGCAGAGACCGCTCCACCTCGGCGGTGAAATCAACGTGCCCCGGCGTATCGATGATGTTGATGCGGTACTCGGTTCCGGAGCGCTCCCAATGACAGGTCGTGGCCGCGGCGGTAATGGTGATCCCCCGCTCCTGTTCCTGCTCCATCCAATCCATTGTGGCGGCGCCCTCGTGGACCTCGCCGACACGGTGGAGCCGTCCGGTATAGTAGAGCACCCTTTCGGTCGTCGTCGTCTTACCGGCGTCGATGTGCGCCATGATGCCGATATTGCGCAGGTGCTCGAGTGGAGTGCGTCTGGACATCTATGATCTCGATTTCGTCTGTGTCTATTCTGTTTCTTATCGGTCTTGCCGTTTCTTGTGGTCCTGCTGTTTCTTGTCGGTCTTCCTGGCCTTACCGTCCGAAGAGTTCGCCCCAGAAAAAAACGCACGAACGGTTCAAAGCAGGAAGCGCGATCTCCTCCGGCCGCCGTATTCGATGCCGCCGGCAGCCTCCGCGCTTCGTGCCTCGACGCTCATGCGCGAGACAGCAAGTGGAGTCCTTTCTTACCGCAACTACAGGCGGTCAGGACCCGAGCGGATTTTGACTACCAGCGATAGTGGGCGAACGCTTTGTTCGCCTCCGCCATCCGGTGCGTGTCGTCCTTTTTCTTAATGGTCGCTCCCTCTCCCTTGGCCGCAGCCAGGAATTCAAACGCGAGCCTTTCGGCCATCGTCTTCTCGCTTCGACTGCGAGCAAAACCAATCAGCCAACGGCTTGCCAACGCCCCTCGCCGTTCGGGTCGAACCTCGATGGGAACCTGATACGTGGCACCGCCAACCCTGCGACTCTTGACCTCGAGCGCAGGCTTGGCATTCGTCAGCGCCTGCGTGAATATGTTCAAGCCGGGCTGGCCCGAACGCTCCTCGCAGAGGGTCAGGGCCCCGTAAAATATTTTCTCCGCCAGAGACTTCTTCCCGTCGACCATGAGGTTGTTGATGAACTTCGTGACCTCGGTCGATCCGTATTTCGGATCGGGAGTCATTTCCCTCTTTACTGCTCGTGAACGACGGCTCATCGCAAATTCACCTACTTAGGCCGCTTAGCGCCGTATTTGGACCGTCCCTGCCGACGCTCCACCACCCCCGACGCGTCGAGCGTACCTCGCACCACATGGTACCGTACGCCGGGCAGATCCTTCACCCGCCCACCTCGGATGAGCACGATCGAGTGCTCCTGCAGGTTATGTCCCTCGCCCGGGATGTAGGACGTAACCTCATACCCGTTCGTCAGACGTACCCGCGCCACCTTCCTCAAAGCCGAGTTGGGCTTCTTCGGGGTGGTCGTGTACACCCGTGTGCAGACACCCCTTTTGTGGGGACTCTTCTGCAATGCAGGGGTCTTGGTCTTCTTCTGAAGATCGCGACGTCCCTTGCGAACGAGTTGGTTGATCGTAGGCATAAGCCCGGGTTCAATGAGCCAAAAAAAAAGCGCCACTCAGCGCAAATTGGACCGGAGCCACCGACGCTTCGCCGCCTCCGTTGGACAGACCATGAAGCTAAACGAGGCGTATGGGGGTGTCAACGGGCCTCGATACCCCGAAAAC
>JACZQL010000190.1 GCA_022545745.1 Deltaproteobacteria bacterium
ATGTTAAGGGAAGAGAACTGTCAGCGATCAGCCTGCAGCTCTAAAATCTCTTGCTGCTAACTGCCGACTGCTTACTGTCTTTCTAAATACTGTAGTCAGTGGTCCCGAATCCGCAAGGACGCTTTGCGCTATGCTCTTTGCGCAGCAGGCTGTTTAAGCCTGACCCCACAGCTTGTCAGGGCGATCTTTGCTCAGCCCGGACTTTCATAGAGGACTCTCCATAGGTTGAACCGGTCCGCGTGATGTAGACTACGACGTTCATCCCCGGTTTCAGATCCCTATTATTGGAATGGCCGTCGAGGGAGATGTCTACGGGGATCACCTGTTCTAGTTTTGTGAACTGTCCTGACGGTCTGAACAGAGCAAACTCTGAATCCGTGGCGTCACCGATGATCTCGACTTTCCCACTAAAGACCTGATGAGGGTAAGCATCCACGTAGACCTCCACCGGGTTTCCACGTTTAATGAATCTGAGGTAGGTCTCCCGGATGTTCGCTCGAACCTCCAAGGTGCCCTCAATGACGACTTTGAGAAGGGGCTGTCCGGTCTCTATGATGTCTCCCAAATCAGCCGTTTTTCGGACCACAATCCCATTTACGGGGCTTCTAACCTCTGTGCCATCCAGTAGGCGCCGCTTGGTTTTCACCTTGAGCTTGAGCTGACTGATCTTCGACTCTTGGGATTTTATGCGTGCCTTAAAGGCCTCGAGGTCAGCCAACCTCGCCTTGGCCAGGCGAAGATCCGCCTCCGCCTTCTTCAGATCGGACCTGGCGGTCACTGTCTTTGCCTCGGCTAACTTTGCGTCATCGCGGAAATTGTTTAATTTCGAGACCTGAGCCAGCTCTAGATCGGCCTTAGCCACCTGCACCTCATTTTCTCGCATTTCGACGGTTGCCAGATGGCGATCGTAGGCCATTTTAGCATTATCAAGGTCTTTCGCTGAGATGAATTGGTTCTTGAAGAGTGCCTTAGAACGCTCGAGCTCAACCATGGCATTTTTGAGCTCCACTTCCCCCGCGGCAAGATTCGACTCGGTCACTTTCAGCGCGGCCTCTACCTTGTCGCGCTGGGTTTTAGTAATGAGCTTCGCCAATTCCACCATCCGTACCTTTTCTTTTAAAATTCCCTTTGCCGCCTCCACGGACGCTTCAGCGCGACTGATCTCTCCACGTACAGTGGCCTTCATGGCCTTATGGTGGATTCGTTCTTCCGCAAATTGGGCCGATGCCTGATTTAGTTCGGCAAGGGATTCCTCCAGAGCGGCTTTGTAGTTCTCATGATCGATCTGAACAAGGAGAGCCCCTTTTTTCACCACGTCTCCCTCATCGACGGGGAACTTGACAATCCTTCCCGAGACCTCGGCGCTGATGGTAGCGTAGGAAGCTGTCACGCGGGCGTCGTCGGTCGAGACCGTATTCATGGCTGTGATCCACCATCTGACGCCATACACGCCTGCTACGACGAGGCCGATGCCGACAATGGCCGAAAGGAAGAGGGTTCGTTTTTTCATCAGTTCCGTCCCTGCGTCCTAGCCTGATTTAAACTCCCGATTTTGTTTCTTTTATACCACTTTGGTCGCTATTGCTAGTTCCCGCTCCTGGTTCCCCACCCTGGGCACCGCCGCCACGACTTGGCGTTTTCTTCTCATCATGGGTGGTCCGGATCAAGAGTACCAACGGGATAAGGAAAAATCCGGCTATGGCCGCCAGGCGAAAGCTGTCGTGATAGGACGAAATGGTAGCCCTTTGGATAATTTGCTGTCTAAGAATGCTTAGTGATCTCATCCTCGCCCTGGCGGGAGGTTCGCCGGCGTCTTCGAGGGCCCTCTGCAAAGAGTTTAGCGCCTGTGCGCTTCGCTGGCCAAGTGTATGTGACCTCATGTGGCTCGTCAAGCGGGCTCTCTCTCGATTCGTCACATAGCCGGTGATCAATGGGACACCTATGGTGCTTCCCAAATTGCGGGCCAGGGAGTCCAATCCCGCGCCGAGGGTTACCTTATCCGAGGGAAGGGTGCCCAGAGCAAGTGTTATCATCGTAGCCTGGGACCCCGAACGGAACAGGGCCTGGAATATGGTTACCAGAACGATATAGGTAAGAGAGGTTCCCAACTCCATATTTGAATAGAAGTGCATCGTTATAGATGAAGCGAGGAGGGAAATTGAGATGACGATGGGTCTGTGAACTTTATCAGAGAGATACCCCCAAAAGATTCCTCCAACCCCTGAAGCGAATGCCATGGGCGCTAGCCGTTGCCCCGCCTGAAGGGGAGTGAATTTGAGCTCTCTCTGGAGAAAAATGCCAAAAATGAAATTGGTGCTAAAGAAGATTCCAGTATTAAAAACCCTGACCAGAAAAGAGAGGGAAAAGGATATATTTTTAAAGATCCTAAGCTCCACAATGGGATATTCCGAGTTGAGCTCCGTAATGACAAATAGGGACCCGGAAATGGCTGAGACCGAAAAGAGGCCTAAGATATAAGGTGAGTCCCAACCGAGAGTCTGTGCATAATTCACCGCCCAAAGAAGAGTGCTCAGGCAAACCCCCATGCTGGCCAAACCAAGGAAATCCACAGTGGGCGGTCGTTTCCTCTCCTGGGTGTCCACCTCTTTGGGCATGACGACCATGATGAGCAGGAGGGCCAAAATATTAATTGGGACGTTGATGTAAAAGACCGATCGCCAGCCGAAATTTTCTACCAGCCATCCACCCAAAATTGGGGCCAATAACGGGCCCATCATGTGGCTCGCTTGATAGAAACCCATGGCGAGTCCTCGCTGGTGGGCGGGAAAAGAGCGATAGAGCATCGACATGGAGAGAGGTTGCCTCAGTCCTCCGCCGGCATTTTTCAAAGCCAGAAAAAAAATAAGGGCGCCAAAGGACCAGGCCGCGCCGGCAAATCCTGAACCGATGATGAAAAAGAAAAATGTGGCAATATAGATCTGGCGAAATCCAAAGATACCCGTGAGCCATCCCACCGTGGGACCCAAGATAGTCCGTACAATTGCAGGTCCCGTCCGAATCCATTGAGCCTTGTCCAGGTTGACTCTCAGGGCGATCATGATCTGAGGGATGGCAATCTCCACCATCCGCTCGGCAAACCCCACCGTCATCGATCCGACGACAAGGGCCGTTGTAAGCCACCATTTATAGGATGGATTATCCGGTGAGATCAGTCTTTGCCTACCCAGGGCCATGTCTTTCTCCTGTGACTCGTACCCTTGGCGGCATTCTATGTCCCCCAGTTCCCGGAAGTCAAAGGGGATTATGCCGCTCTCGATTCACACAGACCCCGTACTTCTTGGACAAATCCCCGTTTGAAGGTTCCCTCTCTCACTGCCGTGATTGTTTCTGTCCTTGACGGCTATATGTGGCTTCGGATAGTTTGTGGTTGCTTGTTGCGTGAAGATCGCTGCCAGGCCTTTTCAGATTTTATGACCAAGCCCAATTTTTAGGAGGTAATTATGCCCTACTGTTCGGTCAACGGAATTCGGATTTACTATGAGGTCGCCGGGGAGGGATTCCCCATGGTCCTCATCCATGCAAACCCTTTTGATCACCGGTTGTGGACATACCAGATTGCCCGCTTCTCCACATTTTTTAAAGTCATCGCAGTCGATATCCGGGGATACGGGCGTTCGGACAAGCCCGTCACCGAAACGAGTGTCGCTGAGATGGCAGAAGACGTGGTGGGTGTCTGTCGTCAGGAGGAGGCCAAGGAGGCAATTCTCTGCGGGATCAGCATCGGCGGGAACCTGGTACTCCAAATGGCGTTGAACCATCCGGACCTTTGCAAGGTACTTATTATGGTGGGTTGCGCCAGTGGCCCGAGCCCGCATCAGACTCGAACTGACGGTTACCTGAACCAAGGGGTCGCAAAGTACCACATCCAGCACCTCAAGAACCTTGTCAGCAAGGAGTTTGCCGAATCAATGCTGGGGGGCTATGCCCTCAGTCTGTTTACGGATACGGATCCCAACTTGAAGCCGGAAGCCCTTAGGGCGGTCTTCAATGCCCTGGAACGAAAAAACCTGACCCCTCGTTTGGGAGAGCTTCAGATGCCTGTGCTGGTGGTAAATGGGGAATTCGACGGTGCCAGGCCGCGAAGCATAGAAATGACTCCGAAAATAAAGGGAGCCGAGCACCATACCATACCGGCGTCAGGGCACGCCTGTTGCCTGGAGCAGCCGGCGCAATTCGATGAAGTTGTAATTGGATTTCTGAGAAAGAATGGGCTTATGCCCCCCAAGTAGGTCCTGGGTGACTCTGCGGCTAAGAAACTCATCAAGAAACTCACCGCAGAGACGTGCGTCTCTGCGGTGATATGCCCGAATCTCATCTGCGTTAATCGGCGTAAATCTGCGGTAAATAAAGACTTGGGAGATTTTTTATGATCTGGGGTAGAGGAGAAAGATCAAAGGTATTGCTACTTCACCCTGATCATCAGCTCTTTCGATTTCCATCCCCGAGCACCACAGATAGCCAGTACCCGCTCGACCGATTTGGTGACGATCTTGAGTAGACAACGTGTGGGAATATGGATTACGATCCATGGACGCATAGTTTTGCTCCTTTCTTCAAGAGGTTGCGTGCAGCCTCCGTTGTGGGAGCACGGTGAAAATAGCGCTACAGAGATGGGAGGTGTTTCTCTGCGCAATTTGCTGTATGCCTGTTAGAGTCATTGTACTCCCGGGTGGGCCTTAGGGGGCCGCACGCAATCAAGGGAAGAGAGAAACAAAAATT
>JACZQL010000191.1 GCA_022545745.1 Deltaproteobacteria bacterium
AGGTGGACGTGGGTGTCGGTGAGACCTGGTATGACATATCTTTTATTCAGGTCGATGGCCTTCGTGTCGGCTCCGCCGAGTTTTAAGACCTCTTTCGTTAACCCGGTGGCGACAATGCGCCCGCCTGAACATGCAATGGCTTCATGGATCGAACCATTGGGATCCAGGCTTCGAATCTTGCCGTTATAGAGGATGAGGGTGGGGTAGGGTCAATATGCTATCTTGGCCATGGCTTATGCCTCCCTCGTTGTGATCGATCCTCTCTTCTATACGGCTCACCCGCCCACAGTCAACGGCAAAGGATTAGGCCTTGCTTTTCCCATGGCTCCTGGGAGACTCGTGGCGCGTGGCTTAAATTTTTGCAGCAAACCAATGTTCATAGGGCTTGACAACTATCCTGCCGGTGCTATGTGTCGGTGGTTATGAAAGCGGCAGTCCTATATCAAGCCAACACCCCCCTCGTGATCGAGGAGGTCGATATCGAAAGCCCGAAGGCCGGCGAGGTGCAGCTGCGCATCACCGCCACGGGTATCTGCCACAGCGACTTGCACAACATCAAAGGGGAGTGGGAGCCGGCGTTTCCCGCCATCCTCGGTCATGAAGGAACCGGGATCGTCGAGGCGGTCGGCGACGGAGTTCAGAACGTCCAGATCGGAGACCGCGTTATACTTTCCTTTCGCCCGAACTGCGGGCGCTGTGCCAACTGCGTGCGCGGGGTGCCGGTTATCTGCGAGGGGCATAAGGGATCGCGCAAGCTCATGCTGGATGGAACCTCCCGCGTCAGTGTTCGAGGACAACCGCTTTTTGTATCGACTCGACTTGGAACGTTTGCCGAGCGGGTCGTCTGCCCTGAGGAGCAGGCCATACCGGTCAGGCAAACCATTCCGCCGGAGGTGGCTGCTGTCATTGCGTGCTGCGTTACAACGGGAGTCTGTGCGGTAACCAATGCGGCGCAGGTGCAGCCCGGGGATCGGGTTGCCGTTATCGGTTGCGGCGGGGTCGGCCTTAACGTTATCCAGGGGGCAAGATTGGTGGGAGCAAGCCCGATCGTCGCTATCGACGTTGTAGAATCGAAGCTGGCCTATGCAAAAGAATTTGGTGCGACCCATGTGCTCAATGCGAGCCGTGTCGATGCAGTCCAGGAGGTACGTGAGCTCTCTGGGGGAGGCGTGGATTATGCCTTTGAGGCCATCGGCCTGTCCGCTACTATTGAGCAAGCAGTTGACTGCCTCCGTCCCGGGGGAAAGGCGGTCGTAGTGGGAATGACGGCGATGGGTCAGAGGGCCAGCGTGGACGCTCACAAGCTGGTGTCGCAGCAGAAAACACTAATGGGCACCTCGTACGGCAACGCACGCCAGAGGATCGATATCCCGCGCATGGCGGATCTCTATCTCTCCGGTAGGCTCGATCTGGACAGGCTGATTTCCCATCGTTACAGGCTTGAGGAGATCAACGAGGGTTTCGCCCGACTCGAGCGGGGCGAGGCTGCGCGCGGGGTGGTCGTCTTTTAATGATCCTTCGAGCATTGATTTAATGTAAACCCCGCCTCTTGAGGCGGGCACAAAGCCGATGGGGTTTCCCCCGTGGAGTCGTGGTCCATTACTCCACAGGGGGGGAGAAGCGGAAGCTCTCCCCTTTGGTCGAACACGGGGATTCAAACCCCGTGTTCGATATAACTTGATAGTTTATCCGGTCTGGTCAAATTTATTGCATGTGAAGGGAGTTCTATGCCTCTGATCAAGATAAAGGATCTGAATTTTTACTATGAGTTCCACGGGGAAGGGGAGCCCCTGGTGCTGATCAGTGGCACCGGTTTCTCGTGCGAGCACTGGAAGGTTTTTCAGGTGCCGGATCTGAGCAAGCATTTCCGCGTCCTCATCTGGGACCACCGCGGCACCGGCCGCAGCGATAAGCCAGAACTACCGTATTCCACACCCATGTTTGCGGAGGACTGCGCGAATCTGATGAAGGCCTTGAATATTGGTAAAACACACATCATGGGCCACTCCATGGGTGGCAGGGTGGCCCAGTGGGTTGCCATCGATCACCCAGGGTGCGTTGCCACCCTGATTCTCTCTGGCTCCGGGCCAGGGACCTCCTACGACGGCCAATTCTACGAGCGAGGAGTGCCGTTCGATACGGTGGTGGAGATGATCGAAAAGGGATACGAGCAGTACCGGAAGGATCACGATGGCGGTGAGTTTATGTTTCCCCCTGAATTTGCCCGCAAAAACCCGGACGTGGTCAAGCGATTTCAAGAAGCCAACCTGGATTACCAGACGCCAATGAGACCCTATCTCCGGCACGTCATCGCCCGGCAAGAGCATGAGACCCGCCACCTGCTTCACAAAATCAACTGCCCTACTCTGGTAATCTGTGGCGCTGGTGACCGGCGGGAGGGTGGAACTGGCGACCACGTGCTTTCATCAGAGGCCTTGGCCAAGGGGATAGAAGGCTCGGAGTTCCTCACCGTGGAAGGTGGCAATCATGGCTATCTCCGGCAGATGCCGGAGAAGGCGAATGCGCTTTTTATTGACTTCCTTAAACGTCATCCGATCAAAAACGCTAGGTGAATTAGGTCTTGACATCTCCTCTCCCCGTGTTATGTGTAGGCCGTTTTCCGGCGGTATATAAAAAGGGAAGTTTTATATAAGAGAGATCAGAAAGGAGACTCTTATGGCACGTAAAAAATCGGGCATTAGCCGAAGGGAGTTTTTACGGCATGGTACAGCCGCAGGTTTAGGGCTTGCGATAAGTCCTTCCCTGGCAGGGATGGGCTGGGCAGCTACGAAGGACCGTGTCTCTGTGCTTCACGGCCTCGGACTGGATAGTCTCCATCCATATAACCATAGCAGTAGCGGACTTTATGGATTGTGGGAGAACGTCCTGGAGCCGCTCGCCTTTTACGATTTCGGTCGAAAAGAGTTCGTAGGGCGTCTTGCCGAATCCTGGGAGTTCCAGGGGAAAAAATGGGTTTTCCATCTGCGCAAAGGGATAAAATTTAGCGATGGGTCTCCCTTCACCTCTGAAGACGTGGCCTTTTCCATGAAGACGATGAAAACCGACAAGAAGAGCCTGCAGAGGTCCCCGTTTAAAAGAGTAACCGAGATTGAGACCCCGGATAAGTACACAGTGATTGTTCACACAAAGAAGCCCTCAGTGACGTTTATCCCTCGAAGTGTGCGCAATCGGTTCATCATGAGCAAGGCGGCCGCAGAGAAGCATGGGATGGACTTCGCCAAGAACGCCCCGGTAGGAACTGGGCCCTATACACTCGCCAGCTTTAGGCGAGATGGAGATACTGTCCTTCGCCGGAACGACAACTACTGGGGAGAAAGGCCCCAGATTAAAGAGTTAATCTGGAGAAAAGTGACCGAGGAGGCTGCCCGAGTAGCCGGATTGGTGGCCGGTCAAGCAGATGTTATCGATCACGTCCCGGTCCACGAGATCCCCCGCCTGGAGCGCCATCCCAGGGTGCGCATCGAGAAAGTCTCAGGACTCAGGATTTACTTTTTTGGTCTCAATCCGGCCTTCAAGCCGTGGGATAACAAACTGGTCCGCCAGGCCGCGAACTATTCGGTGGACGCGCACTCGATCGTGAAGAACATCTTTGACGGCAACGGGTTTGTGCTGGATGGCCCCGTAGGTCCCCACGTCATCGGTCACGACTCGAATCTGCACCGTTACCCGTATGATCCGAAAAAGGCCAAAGAGCTGCTGGCCAAAGCAGGCCATAAGAACGGAGTGGACGTAAAGCTCTATTTTAATCCCGCTCGCTATGCAAAGACCCTGGAAGTTGTCCAGGTTGTCAAGGACCAGATGCGTAAGGGCGGGTTCAGGGTCGAGTTGGTCCCTCAGGAATGGGTGGTGTACTGGGGTCGAAGCGGGATCAACGGAGGAAAGCTTCCCTTCTATTACATTGGCAGGGGTAATGTCCTTGATGCGGATATCTTCTGGGACCAGTATTTCCATAGCGGTGTGACCAAGCGTCTAAGCTACACTAACCCCGAGTTCGATGCGCTGATCGAGAAGGAGCAGGGCATGGGGAATCACCAGGAACGGGTCAAGGTGCTTCAGCAGGCGGGGGAAGTACTCATGGGGGATGTTCCCTTCGTTCCTTTGTACCACCTTGCCGACACCTATGGAGTGGCGAAGAACCTCATCTGGAAGCCTCGGCCGGATGAGAAGATTCATGCGTATGAAATGAAAATCCGGTCGTAGCATTCTTTGCCCACCAATTTTGCCCACGGGGAGGGATCGTCCTGGCTCGATGAATCATTCCCCGTGGGTACCACCGTTCGAGACACCACCATCAAAGCTAAAGGGTTTCTGCTCAGGATCAGAGCAAGAGAAGAGGAGTTGAGCCATGAGCGAAATCAAATTTGTTGACGTCAAAGGGGTGCGGACGCGTTATATCGAGGCCGGCTCGGGCGAGCCACTGGTCCTCTATCACGGCGCAGATTTTCCCCGTAGCGCGACGAACGCGGAGGTGTGGGGGCTCAACATCGAGGGGTTGGCCAGATCTTTTCACGTCTTCGCCGTGGACAAGTTGGGTCATGGCTACACCGACAATCCGAAGGCCGATGAGGATTACACATTTGGCGGTGTGGTACGGCACGGTTATGACTTCCTGCAAACCTTGGGTTTAGGTCCGGCAAACCTGGTTGGCCATTCGCGTGGCGGCTACCTTGTCACTCGCATTGCCCTGGAACATCCCGAGGCGGTGAAGAACATCGT
>JACZQL010000192.1 GCA_022545745.1 Deltaproteobacteria bacterium
CAAGAACCAGGCCTACGAGGAAGGTTACGGTGACCCCCCCCACCTGTACGGTGTGTCCCCATACCTGCATTTTGCATCACTCGGGCTTGGGGTGAGGATCGGTTTCGGGCTCCTTGTCAGGCTCTGGACTGGGTGGTGGGGTGGTCTTGTTTTTTCCGCGCACCACTTGTCCGAAGCGGTCAAGCATATTGGCGGTTCGATCCCTCACGGCGCCAGTCCTAGGGCTGAGGTTATCAACTTCCTGACGGAGTTCCTTTATGCCGCCGGTCCGTTGAAACGCAATTACAGCTATCACCAAGGCAACTAATGCTATGAGTAGCGTGAATGCTTCCATTGTTTGCTGCCCTCCAAATGCTAAACCTGTCGTCCAACTGGATTCATTTGGGTCTCTAATTGGGTTGCGGTGTCTACTCTCTCTCTCTCTTAAGAGATTATCTGATAATGAGTCTTCAAGTCAATCTGGATCGCATGGTAAGGCCGATCGAGCGGGAGGAAAAGAAACCTTCCTTGACCCAAGCAAAACCTGTGGATAAACCTCTCTAAGTTGGCGGGAAACAACACTAAGATGAGCTTTAGTTTGCTCGCAGGGTATTTCCCATTTTGGACCCGGCAGAAAGTGACAGGTTGGTACAATTTGACTCATTTCAGCGCTTGGGTTGGATGTTAAATGTGCTGAAGAGACCTTACCCTGTCTTCCCATGGAAACCCCCCTTGTGATATTCTGTATATCGGAGTGGTGGGAAGACAACGGCTGACTAAATTACCTGCCATTTCGTCATTTTTACAGTACGATTTTCGTGTTTTGATAGAGGGGCGATTCTTTCGAATTATCGCAAAGAGATGGCAAAAAAAATCTTCTGAGAAAGTCGTAATATGTTCTCGTTATTCATGCAGGTCGGGCTGACCGATATCATTGACATCGCTTTTGTCACCTCACTTTTGTACACGGCGATTGTCTGGTTCAAAAGGACACGAGCGACCCTCGTGTTCGTGGGTATCTTTATCCTTGGGGGGATTTATATCTTTGCCAGGCAGCTCGATTTACAGCTCACCACATATATTTTACAGGGTTTCTTTGCGATCTTCCTGATAATTATTGTTGTTATCTTTCAGGAGGAACTAAGACAAATTTTCGAGAGGATCGCCTTGTGGGGCTTGGGAAGAAAGGATACTCACGCCGTTCAGTCCGAGGCTGTGGACATTATCGTGGGGACATTGGCGGATTTTGCCAAGGAGAAAATCGGCGCCCTTATCGTCCTGCCTGGCACCCAGCCCATCGAGAGGCATATCAATGGAGGCATTGAGCTGGGCGGGAAGCTCAGCGAGCCCCTCCTTAAGAGCATCTTTGATCCCAACTCTGCTGGGCATGACGGCGCCATCATTGTCGAGAAAGACCGGATCTCTCGCTTTGCAGTTCAACTGCCCTTGTCGAAGGATTTTAAACAGCTCGGCAAGGTAGGAACCCGGCACGGCGCCGCCTTGGGTCTGGCGGAATTGAGCGACGCCCTATGTCTGGTGGTCTCAGAGGAAAGAGGTCGGATCTCCATTGCCGAAGACGGGAAACTTCGGGAGGTCGGTAATTTCCAGGAACTCGGTTCGCTGGTACAGGACTTTTTGAAGGCTAAGTTCCCCTCCCAGAATCCCAGAAAGGCATCCGTTCAATTTCTCAGGTCGAACTGGCTCGAGAAGGCCGTCTCCATCACCCTCGCCATTGCCCTTTGGTATGTCTTTATTCCTGGCTCCAAGATATTGGAGGTGACCTACCAGATTCCAGTCGAAGTGGAGCATTTACCGGCGAACCTGGCATTGGAGTCGGTGGAGCCGCCGAACATTAGCGTTACCTTTGGGGCACTGAATCGAGCGTTTTACCTTTTCGAGCCGAAGAAACTAGAGGCCACCATTGATGTATCCTTGGCTGCACTCGGACGGAGAACTTTCCGGGTCTCAGAAGAGAACATCACCTATCCCAAGAACCTAACGGTCAAAGGGCTGAGTCCCACGAAGGTTAAAATATCAGTGAGGAACAGGAATTTCAAAGGCCGCCGTGGGAGAAATGGAGCAAGCAGGCCCCAAAAGAAAAGTAAGAAGGAAGGCTCACAATCGTAGCGCAAATTGAGCGGCACCGATGAGCGGT
The DNA here is from genome assembly GCA_022545745.1 of Deltaproteobacteria bacterium. Next base: position 2,135 of record JACZQL010000192.1, read on the forward strand.
GCCTTGGGGTTCATGGCCACATGGACCTCTGTGTTTCTCATCAGTTCGGAAAACCGCCCCTTATCAATAAATCCACTCATGAAACTACCGTTCTGAAGGGTGGCAAGAATTTTCGGCGCGATCCCTCCTGCAACGAAGGCGCCACCCACGGCCAGAAACTTGAGCACGAGATTCCCTGTCTCGGCCCCGTAAATCGAGGAAAACAAATTAAGCGCCTCGATGCACAAGGGGGCCTTGCCAGAAAGCCCGACCTTTGAAATGACCGCCGGTGGGTCATCAGAGCTCTTTAGTTGTTCGGTGAGCCATGGGGGTTCAATGCCATGTCCACAGTCCCGTAGGAACATGTAGATGTTATAAAGGCCATCACCGGAAAGCACTCTCTCATAGCTGACATGACCTCCAAACTTTGGCGCAAGGTATTGGAGCAGCTCGATCTCCTGGTCTGTGCGGGGAGCAAAGTCCGCGTGCCCTCCCTCGGAGGCGATGGCATGATGGGTTTCACAGTCCCAGTAGAGGCAGGCCTCTCCTAGCCCCGTGCCCGCTGCAATAATCGCGATATTGCCTTCCCTTTTGAGACCCCTCTGGAGTACGGACAGCTCTGTGGGAGGAAGGTGACGCATGGCATGGGCCGCGGCTTCCAAATCGTTTAGCAGCTTGACACGAGGAACCTGAAGTTCGGCTGCGAGGTTGGACTCATCCAATTGCCATGGGAGGTTAGTGGTCTTGGAGCGACCCGCGATAACTGGTCCAGCAACGCCGAAGCAGGCACTGCGCAGCGTCGGGCGATGCTCTTTTCGAAAAAACAGTTGGAGGATTTCTTCGAGGGCTCCAAAATCTTCGCTGGGAAATGTTGCCTCACGGACTGAGCGCAGGTGGCCTCCCTCTAGTTCGAACAAGCCGATGAGGGTCTTTGTCCCCCCTACGTCACCAGCAAGAATCATGCTGCCCTCTTCCAGTGGACTGTTTGGCCTACTGGATCTTGCCGGCGTAGATGTCCATGACGGTTCTCAGTAACTTAAGCGCATCGGGCCGCAGCCGTTGGAAGGAGTTTCGTCCGATGATGGACCCAAAACCACCCCCATCCCGGATGGCCCTGACCTCTCCAAGAACCGCGCTATCCTCACCTTTGGGTCCTCCGGAAAAGATTAATATACGGCGCCCATTAAAGGCGCTTTGTACGACGTGGCGGACCCGGTCTGCGAGGGTTTCAATCGGCACCTTGTGCTTGAGTTAAACGTCCTGTGCAGCCTTTTGCTCGATATGGGCGGTTGGGGGTTTGACCTTGATGATGTGGGCCCCCATTTGAGCTGGAATTTGTGCGGCGTAGGCGGTCACGTCAATGGCAGTTTCACCCTCCTTGCTGAGGCTAGATCCCCTCGGATAAGACCACACGATCATTGCCAGACCCGCAGCCTTGGCCTCGGCTGCAATGTCCCGTAGCGTTCGGTACATCTCCAGGCGCTGCGCAGAGCCGGGGTAGATGGTGTAACCGACACCCACGCAGCCGAGCCTCAGGGCGTCCCTCACGCTGCCAGTCACGGCCTGATCGGGGTCCTTTTCATCCATCAACGAGTCACGGTTGTTGAGCTTCAGGATTAACGGTATCTCCCCTGCAAACTCTGCTGCTCCTGCCATTAGGAATCCTAGGGGTGCTGCGTAGGCGTTGCAGCCCGCGTCTATGGCCATCTCGAAGTGATAGTGAGGGTGGTAGGCCGGCTCGTTCGGGGCGAAGCTCCGACCCGGACCATGCTCGAAGCCCTGATCCACAGGAAGAATGACCATTTTCCCCGTGCCACCCAAGGTGCCGTGGTTGAGCATCCGCGCGAGGTTGGTGAGCACTCCGGCATTCTCTCCGGTATACCCGCTAAGTATCTCTTTTACTCGTGGTGTCAATGTTCCTCCTTCCCCCGCCTGCGGCGGGCGCTCCTTGAGCGTTTAAAATCAGGTTATTTGTCTCTTTCATTCTTATGAAAGAGTTAGTCCCTTGCTGTCAAGTCGGCTAACGGCCGCCTCATCTGTCATCCAGATTAGGCTACCTCCAGTCGGTTGAATGAGTTGGGCCGGGACCCGTTCGGGATCCTTTGGTCCATCCAGTACCGCATGGAGTGCTTCTGCCTTATCAGCCCCGGCCACCAAGAAAAGGATGGATTTTGCCCGGTTGAGAATGGGCGCAGTCATCGTAATACGACTTGCGTTCAGCATTGGAACATCATTTCTTGCTACCCAACGTTGCCTTTCCACGACAGCCTCAGTATGCGGGAAGAGAGAGGCCGTATGACCATCCGGTCCGAGCCCCAGTAATATCAGATCGAAGGAAGGCGGTTCACCCTGTTCCGGCACTCCGAAGACATGGGCGATCTCGGTCTGATAGTCCCTGGCGACAGCCTCTTGATCCTCGCGCTCTGCCTGCATGCGGTGGATTTGTTTAGGCGCGACTTCGAGCTTTTTGAGCAGCGCTTCGTTGGCCATATAAAAGTTGGAGTCGGGATGGTCAGGGGGTACCGCCCGTTCGTCTCCCCAGAAAAACTCCACCTTTTCCCAGTCTACCTTATCACGGTACGGTGGCTCAG
>JACZQL010000193.1 GCA_022545745.1 Deltaproteobacteria bacterium
CCTGACTTCCAAAGCTGACCCGCGCAGCCAATTTTGACAGAACCACAGGGATCAGTTATCTATTTGGCCTGACAAGTACGCGAAAGGATGGGTAAGGCCATGACGATTAGAATAGACGGCGGGATAGTGGTCGGCTGGTCCGGGGAACATCACGAACTGATTCCTGAGGGCAGCGTATTGATCGATGGCGACACCATCAGCTACGTCGGCACGGACCGAGCAAAACAGGCTGACAGGGTTATCGATGCGTCCGGAAAACTCGTTTGCCCTGGTTTTATCAACCTCCACGTTCACTCCCAGCTCAATATCGGTGACTACTTGATAACGGATGCGACCAAGAAGGACTATATGTCAGCCAACTACTTCGTCTTTGGGGCACCCGTAAAAGAAAAAGCGGCTCCACCGCCTCCGGAAAATATTGCCATTGGACGAAAGTATGCGCTCTTCAGCGCCCTTAAGAATGGCTCCACCACGATCCTGGACCCGGGCAGCGGACCTGGAGGCCTAGACGACTACGTACAGATCGTGGGGGAAATCGGCGCCCGTGTGTTCTTTAGCCCCTCCTACCGAAGCAGCGACATCTTTACCGACTCGGAGGGCCGCCACTACTACGAGGACAGGGAGGATCGGGGCCGTCCTGGGCTCCAAACGGCCCTTGATTTCATCCGTAAGTACCATGGAGCCAAGAATGGATGTTTGCAGGGGATCCTCAACCCGGGTCAAGCGGAGACATGTGAACCTTCGCTCTTGAAGGAGACTGCAGCAGCGGCGAAAGAGCTGGGCGTGGGCATTCACATCCATGCGGCTGCAAACCTGAGAGAGTTCACGCGGATCGTCTACAACTATCGCAAACCGGTCATCGAGTACCTGGCCGATACCGGGATCCTAAAACCCGGCACGGTCCTCGGACACAATATTTTTATCGTGGGCAATTCAAGGGTCGATTATCCTTGTGGAGACGAGCTCAAGATCTTGGCGGAGTCGGGGGCCTCGGTGGGGCATTGCCCGTACAAGTATAATAAGATGGCCATGGCACTGGAATCTTTTGATCGTTTCGTGGATGCGGGGGTCAATGTCGGTCTGGGGACCGACACCTATCCGCTCGATATCATCTCGGAACTGCGCTACACGTCTCTGATTTCACGTCTGGTGGACAGGAATTACTTTGGTGGACGGCCCCAACGGGTATTCAATGCCGCGACGATTTGGGGTGCCAAGGCCCTTGGGAGAGACGATCTGGGCCGACTCGCACCTGGAAAAAAGGCGGATATCGTCATCATCAACCAACGGTCCACCCGCTACGGACCCGTTCGTGATCCGATCACGGCACTGGTGGAGTATGGCAGTGGCACCGATGTGGAAACCGTGCTGGTGAACGGGGAGATCGTTATTGAAGCCGGCCACTCCACACGGATTGACGAAAATGAGATCTACGCCCGCGCCGACGCCGTGGCGCAGCGGGCATGGGACAACTGGCCCAAGCGGGACTGGGCCGGAAGGTCAGTCGAAGAAATCATACCGCCGGCCTTTCCCACCCGATCTTAACTGTGATTGATTTGAGAGCGCTATCCCCCGTCATCCCAGTTTTTGCGTTAATTGGAATCGGCTTCGTCTTTGCCCGTTGGAGAAAGATCTCTCTCGAATCCATTACCGAGTTCATCGTCTACCTGGCAAGCCCAGCCCTGGTTTTTGCTTCCCTTTCATCTAAGCCTCTGTTCGCCACGGATATCTTGGTGCTTCTAGCCGGCATTGCCGGGATCATGAGTGGAGTAGGATTGCTCATCTGGATCTATTTTTCCGTATTCCGTTTCCGTTCCCGGGGTTTCATCCTCCCCGTTCTTTTCATAAATGCCGGGAATATGGGCCTACCTTTGGCCCTCTTTGCGTTTGGCGAGCCGGGTCTGCAACGAGCCTCGATTTGTTACGTCGTTATGTCCACACTTCAGAGTTCCCTGGGCATCTACCTCGTGAGCGGCGACCGAGGTTGGCAGGAAATCTTTCGCCTTCCCCTTATTTATGCAACTCTTCTAGGGCTTTTCGTCAACGTCAACCAGATCCAAGTTCCCTGGCCCCTTCTTGAGCCGATCCGCCTGTTAGGATTTTCCACCATACCCCTAATGCTGGTGAGCCTGGGTTATCGGTTGAACAGCATGAAGGCAATCACCTGGGGACATTCCGTGGGCGGTGCGTTCATTCGTATCGTTGGCGGGTTCGCCTGTGCCTACCTTACCGTAACTCTCCTCGGTATCGATGGAGTCAATCGCCAGGTCATTCTCCTTTACGGGGCCCTCCCCTCGGCCGTCGTTAACTTCGTGCTCACGGAAAAATACCGTCAGGACCCAGAGCTTGCCGCTTCCATCGTCGTGATCACCACCCTACTCTCCCTCGTCACCATCCCAATCGTTTTCTCACTCATCCTCTGATGCTGACGCTTTTACTGATGGTTGACAAAACCTTGTTTATTCCACAAAACGAGCAAAAGACCTTTAGGAGACTATGACGATGCAAGGTGAACAATTTATCGACGTGAACGGCATTCGGACCCGCCGCCTCAAGACACCGACTCTCGTTATTTGGGGCTATAACGACCCCACGGCGTCCTTGAGGCGCGGTCAAGCACTCTTCGAACTCATCGCTGACAGTGCGCCCATTGCGGAGATGCACGTCATCAACAAGGCCGGCCATTTCTGCTATCGGGAACAGCCTGAAACTTTCAACCAGGTCATCAGAGGCTTTGTTGAGAAGTGTTCCCGGGCAGCTCAAAGCTCATAACCCAGGGACCTCAGGAACCGTACGCGCTACCACCCGTTAAAAAAAACAGAGGCCCGAATGGCTCGGGCCCCTGTGATTTGAAATGTGAAAAAAAATCTTACGCAGCTGATGCTTGGAGATTGCGGTAATGGTGTGATTTGGATACCGGACCGATCCCCTGGATCAGTTTTTGCCAACGCTGTCCTTCATCGGCGCCGTAAAAGACCTCTCCATCCGTGGTGCCGGCAAACAGGGCAAAACCGCCCTTCCACACATCCATGGCCATGGCCTCCACGTTGCCGCGGATATGTTCAGGCAAACCCTCGTTTAAGACCTCCCAGCTCTTCCCGCCATCCCTGCTCCGGGCAATGCGCGAATCCGCGGTGTGCGTCTCTCTCCAGCTTCTGGGGCCGGTCTTAGCACCTGCGGTAAACAGGAGGCTGCCATTGTCTGGATGCACAAGGATTGGGTCCACATATCCAATCCTGAAATTCCTTGGCGTAAGACTTTTCCAGCTCTCACCGCCATTTTGGCTGACACAGACCCCAGCGGTCACCGTCTCATCACAGTTTGTGGTGGGCATGACCAGGTAAACCTTTTTCGGGTCGGCGAGGGGGATCAGTACCCGGTGCGCGTCCGGATTCAACCCGGAAGCCGTTGTCCAGGTCTTCCCACCGTCCGTACTTTTAACAACCCCCCCCACTTCAACCGCGGCAAAGATCGTGTCGGAATTAGTGGGATCAAAGGTTATGTCTTTGACATGGGCCAGATGCGGAGGTCCAGGGAAGGTCCACTTCTCCACGCCAGGAACCTGACGCAAACCGGGAAATTCGGTCCAGTTCTGCCCCAGATCATCACTGTAAAACATATGCGCCGGTTCGGTCCCGGCATAAATCCTCGGGCGCCCTCCCACTTGCTGAAAAGCCAGCGAGTAAATCTCACGGTCCCCGATACCTTGGTCTCTCCGGGCCCAATTCTTCCCCAAGTCCTTGCTGGCAAATATGGACCGGCCATAGGTCCCCGCAAAGAGCGTTTGGCTCGAGGGTTCAAAGATGAGGGCGCTTATATGCTCCTCTGGTAAAAACGTCTGTTGCGACCCCCAGGAACCGTTCTGGCGTGTAAAAGAAACAACCCCGTGGGCTGTACCCACGAAAAGCCGATCACTGGGCGTCTCACCCACCGTCATGGTTTGACCTCCGGGCGATAAACAAATAGGCATAGCGCTACCCCCCTTTCGTCTATTTCACTAGGGAAGGCCCTGAAGGCCCCCGCTAAGGAGTTATATATTGGAAAGGCCTGAGCGAGTCAATCTTTAATGAGAGCCTCGCTGCCAAACCACCGACAAAGGTCCTTGACATTAACGGAACGGGCCATGTAACATCCCTCAGATTTCTGGTTTATGAAAGGGATTCCCAATGAGCTTCGAGCTATCCTTCTCTCTTTTAATATTGCGATTAGGTCTTGCGGTCACATTCTTCGCCCATGGATCACAACATTTTCTCGGTTTGTTTGGTGGACGCGGTTTTAAGGCTACCATCACCAACTGGAAGGAAAAGCAGCATATACCAATACCAATAGGTGTAATTGGTGTCCTAACTGAATTTTTTGGTAGTTTGGCCCTGTTACTCGTCTTTCTCACGCGGCCTGCCGCGCTAGGATTGACCATTTTCATGGCGGTCGCAATTCAGAAGTCCCACTGGGGACATGGGTTTTTCTTGGCGCGCCGCGAGGGCGAAGGCAATGGCATTGAGTATGGCATGGCCCTTCTGCTCATGTGTTTGGCACTTCTAGTTGGTGGGAGCGGAGCCATATCCCTCGATTGGCTACTGAGCTAATTGCTGGAACGGATTTCTTTTCACTGCTTGTTAAACCTGGTACCGGTATACTAATTCCTCCGGTACGGATAGTTCTACC
>JACZQL010000194.1 GCA_022545745.1 Deltaproteobacteria bacterium
GTGGCATCTTTACTCACTGCGTTGCGAATGAAAGGAGAGACGGTTCAAGAGATCACCGGGGCGGCCCGTGTCATGAGGGAAAAGGCGGATCATGTGAGAGTCGACTCGAACTGTGTCCTGGATACCTGCGGAACGGGTGGTGATCAAATGGAGACCTTCAATATCTCTACGGCCGTTGCCTTTGTGGTGGCCGGCGCAGGGGTCACCGTGGCCAAACATGGGAACCGTTCGGTTTCCAGCCGGTCGGGCAGCGCGGATGTCTTGTCGGCACTGGGAGTCAATATTGAGATCCCCAAGGAGAAGGTTGAACAATGTCTGGCAAAGGTCGGTATGGGATTTCTCTTTGCCCCCCTCCTTCACCAGGCCATGAAGTATGCGGTTACTCCACGCCGCGAGATTGGAATTCGGACCATTTTTAACCTACTGGGCCCTTTAACCAATCCTGCCAATGCGACCCATCAACTCGTCGGCATCTACGATGGCGAGCTGACCGAGCCAATCGCCATGGTCTTGAATAATCTTGGTACCCGCAGGGCCATGGTGGTCCATGGGGAGGAGGGGTTGGACGAAATCTCGCTGTGCGGACCGACAAAAGTATCGGAGCTCCGCGACAACCAGGTAACCACGCATTCCATTGCTCCCGAGGATCTAGGGTTAAAGCGCTGTCAGCTGGACGATCTCCATGGGGGAACTCCGGAAGAATGTGCCGCCATTTTGAGAGGTATCCTCCAGGGTGAGAAAGGGCCAAAGCGAGATGTGGTCTTGCTCAACAGTGGGGCTGCCCTTTTCACCAGCGGTGTGGCTGACTCCATTTCCCAAGGAATGGAACTGGCGGCCGAGTCCATCGATTCCGGGAAGGCGCAAGGTAAATTGAATTTACTCATTCAGGTAACCAACTCAAGTTTAGAGCAAATAGCGAATAGCAAATCGTAAATTGCGAACCGGAACGAATGAGGGATCGGAGGTGGTGATGGGTCTATTCACTATTCGCTATTGACCATTCACTGATGACTATGTTCCTAGATACCATTGTGAGTCGAGTGCGCGAGGAAATCGGGATCAGGCGCGAAAAATCGCCTCCATCACTGCTCCGGGAGCGCCCTCTCTTTTATCTGCCCACTAGAGATTTTGCGGGGAGTTTGCGCGGGACCTCTCGACACATTATTGCGGAAGTCAAACGGGCGTCGCCGTCAAAGGGGCTGATTCGTAAAGAGTTCGACGCTGTGAAGATTGCCAGGACTCTTGCCGCCAATGGGGCAAGTGCCCTCTCCGTTCTGACGGAAGAGCATTTTTTCCAGGGGAGTATTCTCTATCTGGAGGAGATCAAGAAAGAGGTCTCATTGCCCCTATTGAGAAAAGATTTCATTATGGATGATTACCAACTACTGGAGACGAGAAGTTTTGGGGCCGACGCTGTCCTGTTCATTGTGGCCCTTCTCGACCTGAGCCTTCTTCGGGAGCTGCTGGATCAGGCGCGCTCCCTTTCCTTGCAGGCCTTGGTGGAGGTCCACACCGAAGGGGAGCTGGAATGCGCCCTAGAGGCTGGGGCACGCATCATCGGGATCAATAACCGGGACTTAAAGACCTTTGAAGTGAATTTAGCGACTGCGGAGGAACTGATACCGAGGGTCCCTTCTGGTGTCACGGTGGTTTGTGAAAGCGGAATCGACGCACCGGATCAAATGAAAAAAATAGAAACCCTGGGGGCCCATATTTTTTTGGTAGGCGAGGCGCTCATGCGTGCCCAGGATCCGGGGGAGAAGCTGAAGGAACTGCTGGATAGCAAATAGTCAATAGGAGTCAGAATTCAGATGTCAGAGGTCAGAATTCGGAAGTTAGGATAAAGTAGCCGGAAGACGATTCTGAACGCCGACTTCTGACTGCTGAATTCTATTCGTAGTTGCCATGGTTAAAGTTAAGGTCTGCGGAATAACCAATATCGAGGACGCTCTAAAGGCGGTAGAGTGCGGTGCCGACGCGCTAGGTTTTAATTTTTATCCGCCCAGCCCTCGATACCTCTCTCCTGACCAGGCTCAAACCATTTTAGCAAAACTCCCCCGGCAGGTTTGTAGAGTTGCTGTATTTGTGAATGAACCTAGGATAACGGTTACAGATATTTTAAATCAACTTCATTTGCTGGATGGTGATCAAGCCATGAGCGGAGTCCAGTTTCATGGAGACGAAAACGGTGAGTACTGTCGTGGATGGGGCTTGAAGGTGATCAAGGCCATTCGGGTTCGAGGGGCTGAATCGTTGCTTGGGTTAAACGCTTTTCCCGCGGATTTGTTCCTGTTGGATTCCTGGAGTGAAGGATATGGTGGTTCAGGCGCTCAATTTCACTGGAGTTGGATCGAAGACATACACCCGGGCCGGCTCATTCTTTCTGGGGGTTTGGATTTAGACAATATTCAGCAGGCGGTCACTCAGATCCGACCCTTCGGGGTCGATGTCTGTTCTGGTGTCGAGGCAAAACCAGGCATAAAAGATCATGGGAAACTCAAAGAATTCATCGATGCTGCCAAGGCTTCCTGATTCGCGGGGCCACTATGGCGTTTATGGAGGACGCTACGTATCGGAGACCCTCATGCCGGCCCTTGCGGACTTGGAGAAGGCCTATGCCAAGGCGCGGCGCGATTCGAGGTTCCGTCGCGAATTTCGAACTTACCTTCGTGAATTTGCCGGAAGAGAGACACCACTCTATTTTGCCGAACGACTGACGGCCCAACTGGGTGGAGCAAAGATTTACATCAAGCGAGAGGACCTCTGTCATACCGGCGCCCACAAAATTAACAATACCCTGGGACAGATCCTCTTGGCGCGCAAGATGGGCAAGAAGCGGATCATTGCGGAGACGGGGGCAGGGCAACATGGGGTTGCCACGGCCGCCGTGGCGGCGCTCTTTGGTTTGGAGTGCGAGATCTTCATGGGCAAGGAGGATACGCACCGTCAATCCCTGAACGTCTCGCGCATGAAGCTCCTGGGCGCCAAGGTCAGGGAGGTGGACTCCGGCACCTGCACCCTCAAGGATGCCATGAACGAGGCCCTCAGAGACTGGGTGACCAATGTCCGCTCCACCTACTATCTCATCGGCTCGGTGGCAGGTCCCCATCCCTATCCCCTGATGGTGCGGGATTTCCAGTCGGTCATCGGTCAGGAGGCACGAAGGCAGATTCTCGCAAAGGAGGGGCGATTGCCCCATTACCTGGTGGCCTGCGTTGGTGGTGGGAGCAACGCCATGGGACTTTTTTATCCCTTCGTGAAGGATCGACGCGTGAAGATGATCGGAGTGGAAGCGGCGGGTTGGGGACTCCGCAGTGGACACCACTCAGCCTCCATCCTGGGTGGAAAGGTTGGGGTACTCCATGGCAATAAAACCTACCTGCTCCAGGAAAGGACGGGTCAGATCAGTCATGCCCATTCCATCGCGCCGGGTCTGGATTATCCCGGAGTGGGTCCGGAGCCAAGCTATCTCTACGACTGTGGGCGTATCGCATTTGTCTCCGCCACTGATACTGAGGCCGTTAGCTCCATGAGAACACTGTCCGAAGTGGAAGGTATTATTCCCGCCTTGGAGAGCGCCCATGCGGTGGCCGAAGTGATTCGCCTCGCCCCACGACGGCCGAGGAAAGAATTGATCATCCTGAACCTTTCCGGAAGAGGGGATAAGGATATCGACGCGGTGGTAAAATTCCTGGGGGACAAACTGTAGGTTGCGTGAAATCGTTATCCGTTACTCGTTATTTGAATATACGATTAACGAATATACGATTAACGAGCCACGGGTTAACGAAAAGTGAATCGCATTGATGCAAAATTTACCGAGTTGAGAAAACAGGGTAGGAGCGCCTTGGTCCCCTTCATTGAAGCAGGGGATCCTGATCTTCGAACCACTCTGAAGATCCTGCGCGCCCTGGCACAAAGCGGTGCGGACCTGATCGAACTTGGGATTCCCTTTTCCGATCCCATGGCCGATGGCCCCACCATTCAGCGTGCTTCCGAACGTGCCCTCAAAAAAGGGGCCTCCCTCGCCAGTATCTTGAAGCTCGTCAGTGAATTTCGCAGGCACTCGGACATTCCTTTGATCCTGTTTGGTTACTACAATCCCTTTTTCCATTATGGGGTGAAGCGGCTTACACGGGAGGCCAAGGCGGCGGGAGCCGATGGACTTCTTTGCGTGGATTTGCCTCCAGAAGAGGGTCGGGAGCTCAAGCAATGGGCCAAGGCCGGTGGGTTGCACATGATCTACCTATTGGCCCCCACCAGTAATGCCCAGCGCATCCGGCTGGTGACCCGGGAGGCCGGCGGGTTTATCTATTTCGTCTCGGTCACTGGGGTGACGGGCAGCAGGCGTCATTTCGAACATGGGCTTTCGAACCTCGTGGGCAAGTTGCGCCGTAGGACCTCTTTACCCATTGGGGTGGGTTTTGGTATCTCTACCCCCAGGCAAGCGGCTTGGGTCGCATCCTTTGCTGACGCCGTGGTGGTGGGGAGCGCCCTGATCAACGTCATGGAAAAGGCGCGTCGCCGGGAGGACAAGGTGAAGCGAGCGGCAGCATTCATGGCCAGCCTCAAACGAGCCATGAATCGTGTTTCTAAGAAACGCCGATAGCTATCAGCTTTTATTGGATTAAGGAATCGGGAAAAAGATGAC
>JACZQL010000195.1 GCA_022545745.1 Deltaproteobacteria bacterium
CCGCGATGTCCTTCGGCATGCGCTGACCGTCGAGGTAGCTCCCGTTGGAGGAGCGGTCCATCGCCTTCCAACCCTCGGAGGTGTAGGCGAGGACGACGTGCAAACGCGACACGGCGGGGTGGTCGAGGAGGATCGTGGCCCGGGCGTCGCGACCGACCGAGACCGGCTTTCCCTGCTTTCGCAAAAGCTGAAAAGCTATGGCATCGTCGTCGATTCGATCTTGGGTACGGGCCTGAAAGATGAGGTCCGTGGCCTCTACGCAGATGTTATAGAAACCATAAACGCCTCGGGTCTTCCCATCATTGCCGTGGATATTCCATCGGGATTAGATGCCGACTTGGGGCGACCATTGGGAACGGCCGTCCAGGCTGAGATGACCGTTACGTTTGGTTACCCGAAGCTAGGTCAAGTGATCCATCCCGGGCTGTCCTATGTCGGTGATCTGGGCGTGGTGGATATCGGAATTCATCCCAAGGCGGTTGAGGAGGTGGGGCCCCAGACAGAGCTCCTGGAGGAGCAGGAAATACGTTGGCTGATCCCCGCCCGGGCGGCGGATACCCATAAAGGGTCCTACGGTCACCTGCTGGTGATGGCTGGATCCAGGGGAAAAACCGGCGCGGCGATCCTCGCCTGCAGGGCTGCCATGCGTGTGGGGACTGGACTGGTAACCCTCGCAGCCCCCCGTGCCCTCAACAATATATTTGCCACCGCGTTGGTAGAGTCCATGACGGAGCCTTTGGGAGAGCTATCGCAAGAAGAATTGGCAGCGCCAAACGATCAGGGCTGGGCCCGGTTGCTGAATAAAAAAAACGCCCTGCTGTTCGGTCCTGGGATCGGGGTGAAGGATGGAGCCAAAAGCGCGTTGTGGTGGTTGCTTAAAAACTTAGAGATGCCTTGGGTCATTGATGCGGACGGACTGAACATTCTAGCGGAAGACACAGACAGACTTCGTAACACCAAAACGCCCCCGCTCCTGACTCCCCATCCCGGAGAGATGGCTCGGCTTATGGGATCGGATACTGCCACGGTCAACCGTGACAGGGTCGGCGTGACCCGTAGCTTTGCCCGGGAGTATCGGTGCCATGTGGTGCTTAAGGGAGCAAGGAGTGTGATTGCCACTTCGGACGGTAAAGTGTATATCAATCCGACCGGGAATGCGGGGATGGCCAGTGGCGGTATGGGAGATGCGCTGGCGGGGATTTTGGCAGGAATGTTGGCTCAGGGTCTTGGTCCAGGGGAGGCCCTTAAACTGGGAGTGTTTCTTCATGGCTTTGTGGGTGATCAGATAGCCTCGAGCCATGGGGAAATCGGATTGATTGCCTCCGATGTGGTGGAGGGACTTCCCCAGGGGATCCAGCGACTCAAGGAAGATCGTTATTCGTTAACTCGTTGATTCGTTACTCGATACGAATAACGAATACACGAATGACGATTACACGAGTAACGAGCCTCGATGAAGTCCTTTAGGGTCCTTTCTCGTTCTACCGCGCAAACTCAAAGCTGGGGAAGGAAGTTGGGGAGGCTCCTAGGGGGGGAGAGATCATTGGGCTAACCGGCGAGCTGGGAAGCGGGAAGACCTGCTTTGTGAGGGGTCTTGCTCAGGGTGTGGATGTGGATAAGGGGGCCTGGGTGCGGAGTCCCTCCTTTACCCTTATCAATGAATATGACGGGAGGGTGCCCCTTTTCCACGTGGATCTGTACCGACTATCCAGCGTGAGAGAGATAGAGGAATTGAGTTTAAGGGAATGTTTCTTTTCGGATGGGGTGAGTGTAATTGAATGGTTTGAGCGGCTCCCAGAAGATGAGGTAGACGAATACCTCCGAATTCATTTTGAACATGAAGACGGGAATAAGCGCAAGTTGACTTTCACCGCCCATGGGCGCCGTTATGAGGAGATCGTTGAAAAATTACGAAAGAGTAAATAGCCGGCGTCGATGGCTTTAATTGTACAGAAATACGGTGGGACCGTAGCGGGGAGTCCCAAAAGAATTAAGGACATTTCAGAGAGAGTCGTGGCGACCCATGAGATGGGGAACCAGGTAGTGGTGGTGATCTCAGCCATGGAGGGAGAGACGGATCGTCTTCTGGGACTTTCCAGGGCCATGGCCAATACGCCCGATGGGAGAGAGCAGGATGTCCTTCTCTCGGCCGGTGAGCAAGTCTCGGCTGCCATGTTGACCCTGGCCATCAAGGCCATGGGTTACCAGGCTCGTTCCTGGTTAGCCCATCAAATCCATATCTTGACGGATGACACGTTTGGAAAGGCGCGGATACAGAAGGTAGACTCCGAGGTCCTTAAGAGATCGCTCAAGAAAGGGGAGATCGGGGTGGTGGTTGGTTTTCAGGGGATTGATAAGGAGGGAAACATTACCACCTTGGGGCGGGGAGGATCCGATACCACGGCAGTTGCTTTGGCCGCCGCCTTGAAGGCTGATGTTTGCGAGATATATACTCAGGTGGACGGTATGTATACGGCCGATCCAAAGGTGTGTCCGACGGCTAAAAAGTTGAATTACCTCTCCTTCGAGGAGATGATGGAGATGATCAGCCTCGGGGTCAAGGTCTTCCATATCGATGCGGTGGATTTTGCCATGAGGGGCAATATACCGCTGCACCTTCGGTCCGGATTTACACCATGGGAGGGAACACGGGTGGTCAAGGAAAACAAAGAATTAGAGCATATCATATCGAGGGTCGCCAGTGATAAGGAACAGGCGAAAGTGACCATTACCCGTGTCCCGGATAAGCCAGGTTTGGCTGCAAAGATTTTCACCCCCCTGGCCAAGGCAGGTATTATGGTGGACATGATCGTTCAGAACGCCAGCGAAGGGGGTCACACAGACGTGAGTTTTACCGTTCCCGAGGATGAGTATAAGAAGGCGGAAGCGCTGGTGGAAGAGACGAGACCCAAAATACAAGCAGAGGAAGTACGGTGTGATCCTGATATTGCTAAGATTTCCATCATAGGACGTGGAATGCGTACCCAAACCGGGGTAGCAGCCCAGATGTTTCAGGCCCTCGCAAAACAAGGTATCAATGTCGAGATGATTTCAACCTCTGAGATTACCATCTCTGTGGTGGTGCGGAAGAAATATGCTCATAAGGCGGTGCGGGTCCTTCACGACGCGCTGATCGGAGACAGGTGAGTTTGTGAAAGACGTCTTAATCTATGACACGACCCTGCGGGATGGCTGCCAGGCGGAGGACATTTCCCTGACGCTCGAAGACAAGCTCCGCATGGCGGATCGGCTTGCGGGAATAGGTGTTGATTACATCGAGGGGGGGTACCCTGGTTCCAATCCCCGGGATGCCGATTTCTTCAAGGAGGTCAAAAAACTCAAGAAGAGGAAGGCCAAGATCGTCGCCTTTGGCATGACTCGGAAACCCTCTGCCAAGCCTACTCAGGACCCCAGCCTCAAGTTGCTCCTGGATGCAGATACCCCGGTGGTGACTCTGGTGGGTAAGACCTGGGACCTGCACGTGCGGGATGATCTTAGAATCAGTAAAAAGGCGAATCTAGACCTGATTTCGGATTCCATTGCCTTTATGAAAGAACGGGTGGATGAAGTGATGTTCGATGCGGAGCATTTTTTCGACGGATACCGTTCCAATCCCGAATTTGCAGTGGAATGTCTGCTGGCGGCTCAGGAAGGGGGGGCGGACTGGCTCGTTCTTTGTGACACCAACGGGGGCGGTCTTCCGGACGATATCCGTAAAGCCATCTCGAGTCTCAAGGGGGTTATTACGGCTCAGCTTGGAATTCACTGTCACAATGATGGGGAGCTCGCTGTGGCCAATACTATGGTGGCGGTGGAAATGGGAGTGCGCCAAGTCCAGGGGACTATCAATGGTTTTGGGGAGCGTTGTGGAAACCTTAACCTATGTTCCCTCATTCCGAATCTGCAACTCAAGTTGGGGAAAAACTGTATTCAGCCAGAGCAGCTCAAAAAACTTCGTGATCTATCCCATGTCTTTTATGAGCTCGCCAACATTAGTCCCGACAAGCATCAACCCTATGTGGGTGACAGTGCTTTTGCCCACAAAGGGGGTTTGCATGTCTCGGGCATCATTAAAAATCGCGAGACCTACGAGCATATCGATCCCGAATTGGTGGGCAACCGCCAGAGGGTCCTGGTCTCTGACCTGGCTGGTCGAAGCAATATCCTCTACAAGGGCAAGGAATACGGGATCGACCTGGAGACAAACCAGCATGCCGTGCCTGAGATCCTGCGCCGCATAAAAGAAATGGAGAGCAAGGGTTACGAGTTTGAGGCTGCCGAGGCCTCCTTTGAGCTATTGATCCAAGAGGCACTGGGTAAGAAAAAGAAATATTTTCGTCTCGTTGGCTTTCGGGTGATCGATGAAAAGAGAAAGGAGGGGGAAGCGCCCATCTCGGAGGCCACGATTATGGTCGAAGTGGATGGTGTCGAGGAGCACGCAGCGGCCATGGGTAATGGTCCCGTTCACGCTCTTGACCAAGCCCTGCGCAAGGCCCTGGGAAAATTTTACCCCTCTCTAGAGGACGTTGAGCTGCTTGATTATAAGGTTCGAGTCCTTTCCTCTGGGGAAGGCACCGCTGCCCCGGTGCGTGTCTTGATCGAGTCGGGAGACAAGAAGGACGAATGGGG
>JACZQL010000196.1 GCA_022545745.1 Deltaproteobacteria bacterium
ATGAAGTCGAGGGCATGCATGGCGACCATGCATGCGCGATGCCTAAAAAAGCGCCAGAGCATTTTCTCGATCTCGATCCGCCGCTTCCGCTTGAGTGTTTCGTCCTGGAAGGAAAAACGATTTCGGACAAAGCTATTTCCGGCCGAATCGAGAAACTCTCGGAAAACTGGGCACAGGGGGTTTTGGATGAAACGGTGGAGAGGAACACGAATCTCATGGTTCGCATTACTCCTGAAAGCGGGGGCGGGCTTTACGAGGTTTACGCCAAGGTCATGGAAGCGGATCCGGCGAGCGGAAACGGGTCCACTCGGATCGTATTGAACTTCACCTCATTGCCCGAAGACGCTAAGGCGTTTTTACAAAAAAGACGAACTGCGGCATTGGAGACCTAGAAAACGGGGTCTAACCCCGGCTAGCCCACGAGAGAGCCTGCTCTCTCTCACCAGGAACCTCAAAGGTTACCGTCTACGAGCTGTTGCTCTCAACCCATCAGGCCCAAATATCTCCAGTAAGGAATAGCCGCGATCAGGGCCAAGATGTAGGCGAGGGCATAGAACGGATTGATGCGACACATGAGGGGGTAGGAAAATCCTTTTCCCTCGGTGGTGGAGTAGGCGAGCGTGTGCCAATCTACTTGAAACGGGAAGAACCAAACCTCTGACCCCATAAGGACAATCATGATTATAATCCAGGGGCTAATCCCCATTTCGCCGGACAATGGGACTAGGGCAATGGAGAGCGTAATGACAGTAAGGCGGCTGGTAAAAAGTAACCTAAGCGCAATCGCGATAAGGGCGATGATGACAAATGAGAGGCTGGGTGTATTCACGAACGGAAGGACCAGTGGAGAGAGGACACCCACTAGCCATACGTCGATTCTGGCATTCGCAAGAATGGTGGGGATACTTACCATAACGCCCAAATAGATTAGCAACTCCCAATCGATCCCCTTCTTCAACCTTCCCCATCCCAATACCCCTGTATTGATCAGGACACAAAGCCCGGTGAGGGCAATCCATGCACCCTGGATCCCGTGATAGGAAAGCGTGAGCCAGCCTGTCACCATGAAGCAAAGTGTTCCCAGGGTAACCCACTCCACCTGGGTCAGAGGTCCGAGGATCTCAAGTTGCGTGTCGACCATCGCGTAGGAGACCTGTGCCTGAGACTCAGGCCGAAAGAGAAGGTTGATGCTCAAAAGCACAGCGGCGATGACAACCAAGGTAGGGGGTAATGTGGCGACAAACCAGTAACCCCAGGTAAACTGGGCTCGGGTATCATCTGGAAGGAGTCCCCAGGCTAAGAGGGTTGCCGTGGACCCGGTGAGGTAGAGGAAGCCGAGTTGTCCCAGCCCCAAGAAGCTGGCAGCAAAGAGGCCGGTGGAGGCCCTAGAGGGGTTTTTGTAACCTAGACTCTCAGAAAGATTTAACACCATCTGACTGATAATCGTAGTACGGGCGCTTTGTTGGGGGATGAGTGCGGTAACAACGATTCCCATAAAGCCCAGCGCTATGGTCTGCCAGCGGTAGGTCAATGGTACGAACTTAACCAACTGCAGGGACAGACGGTAAAATAGGCCAGAACCGGTCATGGCTGCTCCCAAACCCAGCACTCCAAGGGTCATGAACCATGTGGTGCTGACAAAACCGCCGAGGGCGTCTTCCGGTGGCGCTAATCCGGTCAATATCAACCCTAAGGGAAAAATGAGAGCGATTCCGTAATCTGGGAAGACCCAAAAGACCCAAAAAATCAGGGTCAGGAGGAGCAGACCCAGTTGCTTAGTGGCGGTAGGTTCCAGGCCGATATCAGGTGTCCAAAACCAGAGATAGCCCCAGATCGCAAGACCCAAGATGCCCCCGATCCACCGGTTCAGGAGCGGGTCATGGTAAAGGCGAGAAACAAAGGAAACCAGAGTTGACCGGATTGAGCCCTCTCCCGAGAAGAGCTTGGCAGGCGGGAGCATAATTTCAGATCTTTCAGTATCCCAGGAAAGCTCGCCAGTTGCCGTCTCTTGCTCCACCAGGTTGAGGGCGCTGCGCAAACAGTTGAGTGCCTGTGGGTACTCATTCTTTTGTGCCAAGATGTCGGCCATGCCCCGGTAGCGGGTTATAATCTCAGTCCCCGCTATCCCTGATCCCCTTTGCGAGAGGACTTCTTTATAGCTCTGGATCGCCGCCCTAAAATCCCCTAATTGGGCCAGGACAGTAGCCCTTAAGTGAACCAAGCGCAGATCAGAGGAAAAGTGATCCGGGGAGAATCTTTCCAGCGCGTTCTTTAGAAACGGGGCGGACCCGTTGAGTAGCTCTTCGCTATGGGCAATGAGCAGCCGAGCAGCACCAGCCCAATCTTGCGCCTCTATGGAGTGGTGGATCGCCTGGTCCCAGGTTTGGAGTGTCTCATATTGGATGGCCAGTTGGGTGTGTAGGCGTTCCTTTGTTTCCTTCCCTTCCAAGGTATGGAGCTTCTCCACCAAAAAGTCCCTAAAAAAACCCTGCAGCTCAAATCCTCCGCTTTCCAAAGGGTGAATCAGGGGGAGCTGACTTTTCTCCAGATCGTCCAGTAATCCCTGTGCCCCTTCAATCGGCAGAAGGAGACCAACCGCCTTTGAGTCTATGGCCGTCAGCAGTGAGGCACGACGCAAAAACTCCTGTTCTGTAGGCGGCCTTGAGTTATAAAACTCCTCGGCCAGGGAATTGAAGGTATCGCGGCCAATGGCATACCGCTGTTCCAATCGGGTGAGTTTCTTGCTGAGAATAGAACAGAATTGAAGCAGCCAGGTGGGATGTTTTTCGATCAACTCATCCCAGTCTTCTCGGCTAAGCCTCCATACGGTAGTATCTTTGACAGCGACGATGGTTGCAGAGCGGGGCTCTTCGGACAGCAAGGCCATCTCCCCAAACCAATCCTGCGGTCCCAGAACCACGATACCCTCGGACCTCACCCCTTTGCTTCCCAGCACGACCTGTACGGCCCCAGATTGAATCAGGTAGAACGCATCTCCCTGATCCCCCTGAGAGAAGATGGTTGCTCCGGAACTGAAGGACCTCTCTTCCAGTTTGCCAAGGATCTTGGCTATGTCCTCACGCGATAGTCCAGAGAACAGCGGAATGCTTCTAATGATGTCCGATAAATTAGCCACAAGATTGCATACCTATTTGGAGCTGCGCCGAGTGAGTTGTGAGTTATCGAATAATCTTATCCGCTCGACTCAGCACTTCCGGAGGAATAGTAATCCCGATGACACTGGCCGTTCGCAGGTTGATAAACAGATCAAATTTTTTCGCGCGCTCTACAGGTAGATTCTCAGGCCTTGCCCCTTTAAGGATCTTGTCGACGAGGGCGGCAGCTTGACGTCCCATCTCAAAATTGTTCGGTCCATACCCGGCCAGGCTCCCTCTGGCCGCCCAAGCCGACCTGCCAAACATCGTGGGCAGTTTTTTTTGCCTTGCTACCTTAAAGATGAAATCCGCTTGGCTCTGTACTAATACATCAGAAACGTGATAGAAGGCATCACCCTCCTTTTTCTTGAAGCGATTGAGGGAGTCCTTCAGTTCTTTATCGTTCTTGATCGGGTGCGCTGCCACATGGAGTCCCAGATTCGTTGCCGCCACTTCAGCAATGGCAAAATGCCCGCGGGAAATCGGGTTGTAAATGTTATAAAAGATAAGCACGCGTCGTAATGTGGGTACAATCTCTTTCAGGATCTCCAATCTCGTCTCGGCCTGCTGCACGGAGAGACCGGCCACCCCCGTGACGTTACCCCCTGGACGGTTCATGCTCTTCACAAGACCTAATGCCACCGGATCGAGGGGGTGACGGAAGACAATGGGGATCTTGGTTGTGGCAGCCTTAGCTGCCAGTGTCGCCGCGCTCCCCATGGTAAAGATTAAATCGACTTTTTTGCTCACCATTTCAACCAACACATCCGCATGGCAGGGTGTGTCCATTGAGCAAAAGCAAGCCAGGTTATCGTATTGGGAGAGTTCGGTTTTTAGGGCTTGGTGTATTTCGTTATGGTAACACCACATATAAAAAATAAGTAGATAAAACACTATACCCAATAAATCCTATTCTTATTTGTTTTAATAAAATAAACCATATTATTATAACTTAAATCCCTATGAATTATTTTAAGTATTTGAAATTCTTTTTTAATTTTACTAATAATTTTACATGCTGCTTTATTTGAAATTAATTTTTTTCTTCAATTATTGAAAATAGCAAAAAATTGAAAATTTAGAAATACGATTTGGCGTCTATTCGTCGTTTGAAGTAACAAGACTGCGGACTTAAGCTATCAAGAGCCTTATCATGGTTCTCTTAGTACCTGATTGTCCTAACTTCGATCTGGTCATGTTGTGGGTGCAACAACAATGAACAATTTGAGGAGTTTCTGAAATGTGTACGGACAAAGATGGGAACACCCAAAATCCTAGGCGCCTCCTGACTTTCGAAGAAGTCTTATCAGAAGACTTTTTGGTTAATCTGCACGACAGATACTGCGATGTTCCCTCAGGAGAGACAGTTAGAATGCTCCAAAGTAACATTCGGGCTGAGATTCGCCATTTCGTTCTCTTTGGTTATCCC
>JACZQL010000197.1 GCA_022545745.1 Deltaproteobacteria bacterium
CAAGCGTTTTAAAGAAAAACCCCCCTTACAGATTGCAAAAGCTCTCGGCCTGGAAGGCACATATTTTGCTCCAATTTTCCTGCGTTGACGTCCGAGGTTCCATGGGCATTGAACTTGTCTTCTTTTTGAGCTTTCTCACTTCCACACTTGCCGAGGCTTTCATCGCCGGTCTCTGGTATCCGCCCTACTACCGCTCCGGAATCCCGGTGTTTAAAAAGAAATTGCATTTCCCATTGGTGTTATCCACAAAGCTCAACATCGACCGGCTGGACGCGGAATTCCAAAGTGGGTTTACCTCGTCCATTGTGTTCCGTGAGATCGGAGAGGACGAGTACGCCTTTCGGGAGGCCCTCCTGCAAATCCGTTTTCTTTCTTACGCACCCCTCATGCACGGGCACATCTTGATCGAGCCGCGTAGGGGGATCGTAACGGTGGTGGGTCGTCTCTATTGGACGGTCTTTTCGTTGGCGTTTATCGCATTATGGCCGGCGGTTTGGGTTTTAGAAATTATACCGTTCCTGGCTGTTCTTCTCTTTACGCTTTACGCCATTCAAGTTCGTCGGTTTAACAAGGTCGGGGTGTTGGTAAAAACATTACTCACCTCAACGGCAGACTGATATCGGTTACACTCACGGCTCCAGATGAGAATCGTCTAATAAAACAGATCCACAGAGATGTTTGCCTTCTACTTCGGAATTTCCCTCTTCGCCAGTGCCAGTATCACGGCCATTGCCTTTGGGATCTTTGCCGTCTTCGAGCTCATTGCGATTTTTCTACTTACGGGTATCTCCTTTGGAATAGGACCCATTGCCTATCAGTCGGAGTACCCTCTGTCCAACCCAACCAGGGCCTCCGGCGGGAAACTCGTCAAGCTCGATACCACCCAGATCAAGTTCATTTACCCGAACTTTTGCATCTTTAGCCCCAGAATTCGACTTTTTCCTGCGGACTTTAAGTTTTATTGGCTCGCTCCACTCAAGGGCACGATTGAATTGACGGGTTCCATAGCTAAAATAAAAGTTCGCAGGGCCATCGGACCCTTTGGGTTTCTGCTGGCCTGGCTTACGGTCTGGTCCGTGGGATCTTTAATGATCGCAGCGGCCACTGAGTCGGGCTCATCGGATATGTTTGCCTTTCTCCTCATTGGTTGGATTCCATGCATCACTCTTTTGTTCCTTGAAAAATGGCTAGGTCGTAAAGTCGGGGAGTCCACGGCGAACGAAGTCATGGCCTATTTCACGCAGAAATAGGTTTAGCAAGACGCTAATCAGGCCTACCTCCGAACACTTTCGTTCTGAAAGCTGATCAACCTGCCCTGAAACACCCCTGTGGGACGACGCAGCTTTTCTTCTTCAACTCGCTTGACTGAAGAAGAAAGATGATATAACAATTTAGCGCTTTGCTCTTCCGCCTCTGACATGGGAGCTTGCAGCAAAGGACAAAGTCAAGAGCCTGATAATTTGACAGCCGCTCCCGGAACAATGCCCAAAATTAAAGAATAGGACTAACGTCACAATCTCGCTCAAAGAACCGGAGGGGAAGCATGAAAGCCGACTTTGAGGGCATTGCCTTTTCGACCCCTTACGAAATTGCTGCTGTCCGACCCTTGAGGGAAACGAGCCTAAAAGAAAGGGAAGAAACCCTTAAAAAGGCTCACTACAATACTGAGCTCGTTCCTCAGGACATGGTTTATGTAGACTTAAAATCTGACAGTGGTGTTAGCTCTCTAATCACCTCGCAGATTTCGGCGATGATGGGGGTGGGACCGTTGGAAGGGGCTCCAGAACTGGCAAGAGAGGCCCATCAAGAACTTGACTCACTCTCTAGGCGATTCAGAGATCTCTTTGGTTACCCCTTTGTGGTTCCCTGTACTCAAGGCAGGGCTGCGGAGAAGATCTGGACCAAGCTCCATGTCCGAGAGGGGACCGTTGTTCCCGGGAATATGCTGTTTCCATCCACCCGGTTTCATATTGATTCCAACGGAGGAAAGTTTGTCGACGTTATTTCGGAGCAAGCTTATGACCTCTTCTCCGACGACCCATTCAAGGGGAACGTGGATGTCGCCAAGCTGGAGGCAGTAGTTAAAGAAAATGGACCCCAAAAGGTATCCTGTGTTTATGTTGAGCTCTGTGTGAATTCCTGCGGCGGGCATCCAGTATCCGTCGGCAACCTCAAGGAGGTTAAGGCATTATTGCAGCAGCATCAAATCCCGCTCTTCCTCGATGCCTCGAGGATACTGGAGAATAGCTATCTAGTTCAGCAGAGAGAGGAAGGGTACCGAGACCGGCCCGTTGGTGAAATCGTTCGAGAGATTTGCTCTTACTCGGACGCCTGCACTTTAAGTGCGATGAAGGACTTTTTAGTCCGCCAGGGAGGCTTCATCGGCACCCGAGACGAAAAAAGCTTTCAGGGAGCAAATATCCAGGCGTTCCTGGAGGGAGCCCAGTTATCCGGTCCCGCCCTGGCAGCACTGGAAGTCTCTCTTCATGAACTGTCCCGTAGCGACCAGTACGCCACAAACCGGGTCGAGCAAGTGGGTTATCTTTGGAAAATGTTGGCGGAGACAGGGGCCCCCGTCCTTCGCCCCCCCGGAGGGCACGGCGTGTTTATTGATGCGAAGAAGTTTCTTCCCGCACTTTCGGCGGAGTCTCATCCGGCAGAGGCTTTGGCTGCATTTCTTTATTCCGTCTCAGGTATTCGAGTTACCAAAGGCCCACCCCTCACCCCGGATCAAACCGCTAGAGGAATCGATTTGCTACGTCTGGCAGTGCCGGCTCACAGGTATGGTCAAGGCCACATGGATGATGTGGCTAAGGCGATCCTCTATACCCTCTCCCACAAGGATGAAATAAAGGGACTCAAAAAACTCGAAATTGCCGGAAGGGCCAGATTCGAACCACCACTGTTTACTCTGGAGGATTGATGAAAGACTCCCCACAACAAAACCATCCTTACGTCTTCCAACACCTGGGTGCGATATTCTTCAACCGGGTTCAAGAGTTGGGCGAGCGCCCCTTTCTTAAATTCCAGAGTGAGACTCGTTTCGAGGAAATCTCCTGGAAGGATTTCGGTTCCAAGGTGCGTGAGACGATTCTTGGACTTTATTCCTTGGGTCTTCAAAAAGGGGACCGGGTCGGCATACTGTCGGAAAACAGGCTGGAGTGGTTTTGTGCTGATACCGCTACCATGGCTGGGGGCCTGCCGAACGTGGTTATCTCACCGCTCCTATCAGATAGGATGATTCTGAAAACTCTTGGTCACTCGGGGGCACGCGCAGTTTTTGTCGAGAACAAGCATAGCCTTGACAGGCTTCAAAGACTCAAGGGACAACTTCCATGCCTAGCTAACATCATCGTAATGGAGAAGCAGGATTCTCTTCCGCCGGATACCCTGACCCATGACGGACTTCAGTCTCGGGGGAGGACGGTGGACGAGAGGCGTTTCCAGGAGATTCTTGCATCGGTCCGTCCGGATGATATTGCCTCGATCATGTACACTTCGGGCTCCACTGGCGAACCGAAGGGGGTGATGCGGACGCAAGAGAACATGCGGTCCAACATCCTGGGAGAGGTGGAGTGTCTTCCGTGTAAGCCAGAGGAAATCTTCCTGGTTGTCCTTAGCCTTAGCCACCTGCTAGGGAGGTTTGGCTTCCATAAGAGTATGGTGACTGGCCGAACCACGGCATTCGTCCAAGCGACGGAGCGAAACGTTAACCTCAAAATCATCCAAGCCCTGTCTCCAACGATCATGACCCTGGTCCCCAGGGTGATGGAGAAGATTTTGGAAATCATCCTTGGGGAAGGAAAGAATCAGCAGCATTGTGAGGCAATCGAAGCCTTGGATCGAGCAAAGGCCACGCAAGGGGCCCCGACTGCCAACGACGATCAACAGTATGAGGAGATGAGGCTTTCTCTCAGGGATTCGGTGCAATTTTTTCTTGGAGGAAGGATCGAATTCATCACATATGCAGGCGCGGCTATGCCCCCCAGGATCATCCGTTTCTTTGAAGTGATCAGGCTCCCGCTGGTCGGCAGCTACGGCACAACGGAATGCGGAGGTATTTCAATAAGCGGTATGGGCGACTTCCGCCCCGGCAGTGCAGGAAAACCGTTCCCCAATGTAGAACTCAGTATTGCCGAGGACGGGGAAATCCTGGTGCGAGGCCCGGCGGTGTTTCCAGGTTACTTTGAAAACCCAGAGGCAACGCGTGAGGCCCTTGACCCTGACGGGTGGAACCATACGGGTGATTTGGGAAAAATCGATCCGGATGGTTACCTATTCTTGGTGGGAAGAAAGAAGGACGTCTTTAACTGCTCCGATGGGTCAAACATCTATCCCGGTTTCATCGAACTTCTCCTGGAACAGGATTCGTTGATCCGCCAGGCGGCGCTTGTGGGAGACCGCCGGCCATTTATTGCGGCCCTGATTGTTCCAGATCGAGGGAGAATAGCCACAGAACTCGACAAAGAAGAGTCATCTCTGACCGATGATGACATTCAAAGGATACTATGGGCTCGTGTTCAAATGATCAATGAGGGGTTGGAGCACTACGAGCAGATCCGTAAGATGACTGTCCTAAA
>JACZQL010000198.1 GCA_022545745.1 Deltaproteobacteria bacterium
TAGTCCGTAGTCCTGTAGTCAGTGGTCCCGAATCCGCAAGGACGCTCCGCTCTTTGCGCAGAATCTGTTCAAGGATTACTTTAACTCAAGCCTTGGCACCTTGCAGTTCGCGTCTGGGGACCACACGCGGCGCCTCACGGGCAATGGCCACTCGGCCTGTTCGCACAAGGTCCTTGATCCCAAGGGGCCTGAGCAAATTGACGATCGCACGGATCTTGTCCTGGTCCCCAGTAATCTCAATGGTATAAGTTTGCGGGGTAGAATCTACGATCTTGGCCCTAAAAATCTCACAAATCCGAATGGCTTCGTCGCGATGCTCAGGTTTAGCATTGATTTTGATTAATGCTGTTTCTCTCTCCACAAAATCCGTCTCGGTTAGATCCACGACCTTTAAAACCTCAATGACTTTGTTCAACTGCTTGATTATCTGCTCGATGATCCGGTCGTCCCCCTCCGTAACAACGGTGATCATAGAAGTCGATGGGTCCATGGTCGGCGACACGGAGAGGCTTTCAATGTTGTAACCCCTGGCACTAAACAGACCTGCAACTCGTGCCAAGACACCGAACTTGTTTTCTACCAGAGTTGAAATAATGTGCTCCATGCGGGGCCGAAATCAGGCGGGAAGGATCCCCTCCTCTTTTTCCTGCTCCTCGGTCTTCTTCTTGGCTGGAGCACCCTTTTGGGTCCTTTTCATTTCAGGCGGGTCTTCTAGGTACATTTCGTTGTGCGCCGCGCCGGCAGGGATCATGGGATAACAACTCTCAAAGGGATCCACCTGAAAGTCCATCAGGACTGGACCTTTGTGCTTCAAACCTTCGCGGATCAGCGGCTCCACCTCCGAGGGTTTGGATGCGCGCAGTCCAAGGATTCCATAGGCCTCAGCCAGCTTGGCAAAGTCCGGCACGTTCCCGAGATAGCTCGAGGCGTACCGCCCTTCATAGAACAGATCCTGCCATTGTCTCACCATTCCATGGTACTGGTTATTGAGCAGGGCGATCTTTACCGGCAACTTGTAAATGGCAGCCACCGCCAGCTCCTGCAGGTTCATCTGGAAGCTCCCCTCGCTGGTCACACAGAGCACCAGTTTTTCAGGAAAAGCCTTTTGTGCGCCTAGGGCTGCGGGGAAACCAAATCCCATGGTTCCCAGTCCTCCCGATGTGAGAAAGGTCCTTGGCTTCGACCCCTTGAAATACTGAGCAGCCCACATCTGGTGTTGGCCTACATCCGTAACGACGATGGCCTGATTTTTAGTGTGCTCATAGAGTTTTTCGATAACGTACTGCGGTTTGGTAACCTTATCGTCTTGGGAGTATTTCAATGGAAATGACCGCTTCCACTCGTCGATCTGTTTTAGCCAGCCCTCTGTCCGCTGCGTTACGGCCTTGTGATCGCCGTCCATGGAACGCAGCATAACATTGAGCTGCCGCAGCACGGCCTTCACATCACCAACGATCGGGATATGGGCATGAACCGTTTTCTTGATGGACGTGGGATCGATATCGATATGAATAACTCGGGCCCGAGGTGAGAACCCGGAAACTTTTCCAGTGACTCTATCATCAAAGCGCGCTCCTACTGCAATGAGCAGGTCTGCCTCATGCATGGCTTTGTTGGTCCAGTACCCTCCGTGCATCCCCAGCATCCCCATGGAAAGTGGATGGGTGCCAGGAAAAGATCCTAAACCCATGAGGGTCATATTGACTGGAATCTGAGTCAACTCAGCCAGCTCCAAGAGTTCAGGGGCCGCATCAGAGAAAATAGCCCCACCCCCCACGTAGAGAACCGGTTGCTTTGCCTTAAGGATCTCATCAGCGGCCTGCTTGATCTGATATTTGTTCCCTTCAAGCGTAGGGTTGTATCCTGGCAGGTTCACCTTTTCTGGGTATTTGAACTCAGTCCTATCGATACTAACATCCTTTGGAATGTCCACCAGTACGGGTCCTGGTCGACCGGTGGTCGCTATGTGGAAGGCCTCTTTGATGTTTTCAGCGAGATCGGCCACATCCTTGACCAAGACGTTATGCTTGGTGCAGGGTCTGCTGATACCCACGTTGTCCGCCTCTTGGAACGCATCGTTGCCGATGAGATTAGTGGAGACCTGTCCCGTAAAGGCCACGAGGGGAACGGAGTCCATGAAGGCATCGGCTAATCCGGTGACAATGTTGGTCATCCCTGGACCCGAGGTCACCAATGCCACTCCTGGTTTACCGGTGGCCTTGGCGTATCCTTCGGCCATGTGGGCAGCTCCCTGCTCATGGCGAGTGAGTATCACTTCAACGTCCTTCTGCTGATAAAGGACGTCAAAGATCTTAAGCACGACTCCACCAGGGATGCCAAAGATAACCCGCACCCCTTCACGCTTAAGCATCTCTACGAATATCTCGGATCCATTTTTTTTCATTGGGTCTCTTTCTGCGCCGCCATCTGACGGTATTTGCTCAGGATCTCCATCATCTTGTCTTTGCCCACAAGCTTGAGCTTCTGAAGTTTCTTTTTCTCCATCTCCTCATCAGGCGATAGATAGGACCTGTTCTGATAGGTTAGGAGTTTGTCTTCCAGTTCCAGGTGCTCTTCATAATACCTTTTTAGCTCAGGGTCCTTATCCAATAGTGGAACGATAATTTTCACCTCAGTCTGATCCATGAAGGGCCTCCTTAACATGCAGACTCAGAAGCTGAAAATTTATCTCACACCAACTATTTTGTCAACGACGGTTCGCGGGTAGAAAACGGAGCCATTGCAGATCTTTCCTAGCCGCATTCGCTGGAATTATATTTTATGGGGCACCAACTTGAGCTCGGCCTCAGAGGGCCGTAGATAGAGGGGAACTAGTGAGCCGGGCGCATCCAACTCCCCCCTTCTCACCCTTTCTTCCGCAATGCATGCCACTGAATAGGCAATGGAGGGATAGGACTCCCCCAGGGTTACCAGGGTGTCTTCCCCCAAAACTTCTTTGATCAACCCTTCATAGACTTGAGTCCCATCTCCAATCATGAGGCAGGCCTCTCCGCCAAGGGATTGAATATGCTGTACAATTCGCTCTGGAGAGCAGACCAGATCTTCGGTGAGCCGTTCTAGCCCTTTGCCTCCCTTGGTGCGGAATAGCGCGGTATAAACTTCCTTTTTTCGTGCGTCTAGTAGGGGACATATCAAACCATTCCAACCAGTCACCCGTGCGGCCACGGCCAGGAGGGTAGGGACTCCAATCACGGGGACATCCCAACCATAGGCTAAACCCTTCACAGTGCTTAGGCCGATCCTGAGACCCGTGAAAGAACCTGGCCCGATGGACACAGCAATGCCAGAAACCTGCTCCCAGGAGCAACTAGAGTTTTTCAAAAGGTTTTCCACCAACGGCAGGAGGGTTTCCGCATGGTTGGCCCTGGGAATCAGAGCAGTGGGCTCTTTCCCCTTCGCACTTCCCCTGCGAACATCTTCCAGAATCAGTCTCCCGTCCTCGGTCAGGGCCACGCTAGCCGTGTTCGTGGACGTGTCTAGCCCGAGAATTATCATGAAAAAGCTCTCAGCGTTCAGTAAAGCAGAGCTCCGAGAGCTGAACGCTGATGGCTGAGAGCTGAGAGCTAACTCTCAAAGAACCTCGCAATGTCGTTATAAAATGCGTAGATCATGATCAGGATCAGGATAAAGACCCCAACCTGTTGAGCCCGTTCACGGTGCCTGAGTGCCACCGGCCGACCCCGCATCCCTTCCAAGAGGAAGAAAAAGAGGTGCCCGCCATCAAGGATTGGAATGGGCAAGAGATTCAAAACCCCCAGATTTACACTCAAGATGGCAACGAAAAATAGGAAGCTCCACACACCTTGACGCGCCTGCTCCCCTGCAAGTTTAGCGATGAGGAGAGGCCCCCCGAGATTTTTGGGTGAGATGTCGCCGGTCACCATTTTATAAAGGGCCATAAGTGTCAAAACAGAATACTCCCCTGTTTTATAAACGCCTTGCCACATGCCCATCCAGGGATTGCTCTTCTGGATGACCACATCGCTAGCAATCCCCACCACCCAAAAGGTGGTCTCTTCTTGGAAAATTGTTTTCCCCTGTCTCTCGACGGGCTGAATCGAAATGTCCATTTGCCCACCGTCCCGTTCGACACGAAGGACCAAAGACTTCCCGCCACTCTCCTTGATTTGCATGGAAAGATCTTCCCATTTTTCTATGGGCCGGGTACCGATGGATAAGATACGATCCCCTTTCTGGAGTCCAGCTCGCTCCGCAGGAGAATTGGGTTCCACACCCCCAATTTGTGTGGTGAGAACGGGCATCCCAAAGAACACGTAGATACAGGTAAAAACTAAAATCGACAGAATAAAATTAAAAACCGGGCCTGCGGCGACGATGGCAAAGCGCTTGGTCAAGCTCTGATTAGAAAATGATCGCTCGCTATCTACGTCTTGAACCTCCTGTTCGGGATCTTCTCCAATCATTTTGACATACCCACCCAATGGAAAGGCACTGACCAGATATTCGGTCTCCCCGACTTTTTTCCCAAAAATCTTCGGACCAAACCCGAGGGAGAAGGTCAGCACCCCCACCCCG
>JACZQL010000199.1 GCA_022545745.1 Deltaproteobacteria bacterium
TCGGAGCCACTGTTGTGAAGGCACCAAAATGATTTTGGATTTTGGATTAAGAAAACACCCAACAAGAATTTGATTCAATGTAAACCCCGCCTCTTGAGGCGGGCACAAAGCCGATGGGGTTTCCAAAGGGGAGAAGCGGGAACTCTCCCCTTTGGTCGAACACGGGTTGAAAAAACTATGGACAAGGGATTGAAAGGTTTGAAATCCAAAATCCAGAATCTAAAATCGAAAATTGGTCTGAAGGGCCTTCGCACCTTCCGAGCACGAGTCTTTTGGTCCCTCATCCCGATCATCCTCCTGCTCGTCATACTTCTTGGCGTAGTTGACCTTTATCAGCAAAGGCGGCTGGCGGAGGAAGGGTTCGTGAAGCGGGGTGAAACAATGGCTGCTAATCTCGCGTCCAGCAGCAAGTTGGCAGTCTTTACCGAAGACAGGTCGCTCCTGGAATCCTCTATGAGGAGCGTGACGGGCGATGCCGATTTCGCCTACGTGTTGATCTATGGGGAGGACTGGAAGATTCTTGTCGACGCAGGGAAGCAGGTTACCGATGTCAAGAGACTGATCCAGCAGCTCTCCGACGGGGAGAAAGGCCAGCTACTTCGCCAACGACAGGCCTTTTTTAAACGCGTCGTGGGTAAAGAGGGGCGATTCATTGAGTTCTTGGCACCCATTATCTCAAAGGAGACGAAGAGACCATACGAGCTTCAGATTGGGGCCATTGATAGAGGAGCCAGGGATGCCGAGCTCGCAGAGCAGCGGACGATAGGCGCCGTAAGGCTCGGTCTATCGTTAAAGAGCGTCGATTCCCACATTGCTGCACTCCTCAAGTGGCGAGGAGGCCTCATCGTGGTCTTTTTATTCTTGAGCACGCTGGCCGTCTACGTTTTTTCGCGCCGAATTACGCGGCCCATCAAGCAATTAACCGATCAGGCCACCCAAATCGCCGACGGCTACCTCGACCAGGTAATCCCGGTGGATTCGCGGGACGAGATCGGGCAACTCGCAGTCAGCTTCAACGATATGGCCCGCTCCTTGAAGGGGAACATCAACGAGAAAGAACTCGTTCTGGCGCAGTTACGAGAGCTAAATCAGACGCTGGAGGATCGAATCCGCCAAAGGACGGCAAAGATCGAGGCCATCAACGTGCAACTCCAAGATGCGACGCGTCATAAATCGGAGTTCCTTGCCAATATGTCGCATGAACTCCGTACGCCCCTCAACGCGGTCATCGGCTTTTCGGAGGTCCTACTGGATCCTTCATTGAAGGTCACCGAGCAGGAACGAAAACAGTTCCTGACGGACACCCTGAACAGCGGGAAGCACCTGCTCAACCTCATCAATGAAATCCTCGATCTCTCCAAGATCGAGGCTGGTCAGATGAAACTGCAGATCGCGCCTGCGGCTCTGCGTGACACCATTGAAACGGTTCAGGACACGATGCGACCACTGGCGGCCGAGAAGGCCATCGACCTTCGGATCGAAACCGACGGTCGGATTCCCTCGTTTCCCATGGACGCCGCGAGAGTCAAACAGATCCTTCTGAACCTGGTAGGGAACGCCATCAAGTTCACGCCGCGGGCGGGTAAGGTCTGGGTGCGAGCGGGCGCTAAAGACGGGGTGGTGCGGGTCGAGGTGGGCGACACAGGGCCGGGCATCCCCGCAGAGGACCAAGAACGGATGTTCCTGGAGTTCCAGCAGGTCGGGACAGGTGGGGGTGCGGATAAACCCGAAGGGACGGGATTGGGCCTTGCCCTGGCAAAGAAGTTTGTGGAGATGCACGGTGGTAAGCTCTGGGTGGAAAGCGAGTTGGGCAAAGGAAGCCGGTTTCTGTTCACACTCCCGACTGCCAGTGCGGCCAAGGGATAAGTGGCACAAGGGGGTGAAAGTGTCTGGTGAGAAGATCCTGCTGGTTGAAGATAATGAGGTAAACCGCCGGCTGATGAACTTCCTGCTTCGATCACAGGATTACCAAGTGCACGAGGCGGCCACGGCCCAGGAGGCCTTCGAGATCCTCAAGGCCGAGCGGGTCGACCTCATCCTGATGGACATTCAACTTCCTGGCATGGACGGTCTTGAGGCTACCAAGAAGTTAAAGGAAAACCCGGCTACGCGGGACATCCCAGTGGTAGCCGTGACCTCGTACGCCATGAAGGGAGACCAGGAAAATGCTCTGGCAGCGGGCTGCGCTGGCTACATTACGAAACCGATTGACAAGACGACGTTCCTACGCCAGATCGCCACCTGCTTAGGCAAAAAGAGCCAAGGCCCCGTTGGCTGAACAGGAACGCAGTAAATCGGCTTGAGAGAAAGTGATGGACACGACCGGAGCACGGGTCCTGATCGTGGATGATGATCCCGCGGCGCGGCGTCTACTGGATGTGCGCCTGCGCGCTCTGGAATGTGAGGTGGTCATGGCTGCCGACGGGAGGCAGGCCTTGGTCTCCATCCAGAAGGAGTCACCGGCCCTGGTGCTTCTGGACCTTGAGATGCCCCTTATGGGCGGTATGGAGCTGCTGCGCACTCTTCGAGGGAATGGGATCGACCTGCCCATCATCGTCATCACTGCTCACGGCTCTATCGACCGAGCGGTGGATGCGATGAAGGAAGGCGCTTACGATTTCATCACCAAACCCATTGACTCGAAGCACCTTGAGATCGTGGTGCGAAAGGCGCTGGAGCGCGAAGTCCTAAAAAGGGGCCTAGGGGTCCTCTCGGAAGAGGTGGGACAACGCTATCGTTTGATCATAGGTGAGAGCCCCAAGATGAATGAAGCTGTTGATCTGGCCAAGAAGGCAGCCAGCAGCAAGGCCACTGTCCTACTTCTAGGTGAAAGCGGAACGGGCAAGGAGATCTTTGCCCGTGCCATTCATAACTGGAGTGAGAGGAAGGGCGAGCCCTTTGTCACGATTAACTGCGTGGGTTTATCGAAGGAACTCCTGGAAAGCGAGCTGTTCGGCCATGAGCAAGGGGCTTTTACCGGGGCCCATCAGCTCAAAAGGGGAAAGATGGAACTGGCCCATGGCGGAACGGTATTCCTCGACGAGGTGGGCGATATCTCCACGGAGCTTCAGACCAAGCTCTTGAGATTTCTCCAGGAGAGGGAGTTCGAGCGCGTGGGGGGAACCAAACCCATATCGGTTGATATCAGGATTATCGCCGCCACGAATCGTAACCTGGAGGCCTCCGTTAAGGAGGGTCTGTTTCGTGAAGATCTTTATCATCGTCTCAACGTTGTCCCTATCACCCTTCCGCCTTTGAGAGAGCGGAAGGAGGATATTCCCGCACTGTCCCAATATTTCCTGCGGAAGTACTCTATGGAGACCAGAAAACACTTCACTGAGATCACCAAAGAGGCACAAGAAATTCTTCTTGCTTATGACTGGCCGGGGAATGTAAGAGAATTAGAAAACACGATGGAGCGTGCTGTGGTTGTTTGCAGGGAACAAACGATCCAAATGAAACACCTTTACTTTAGTCATAATGGTGAAGGTGAAAAAAAAGACAAATCGGCAGTTCCTTTACCAAGCGGTATGAAACTGAAGGAACTGGAAAAAAGGTTCATTATGCAAACACTTCATGAGCAAAATGGCAATAGAACCTGGACTGCAAATAAATTAGGAATAAGCGTTAGAACCCTTAGAAACAAATTACGAGAGTATTCTAAGGAAACTAATTAAAACTACCCTTGGTAGGAAAATATGTGCAATGTGATAGGCAATTTCTTCCTCTTATGATTTGACTCACACCTCAATTATTACAATGAGTAAAATCATAGACTCTGCCCTTAAATGACTTTGATGAGGCAGTTTACTCCTCC
Source organism: Deltaproteobacteria bacterium (assembly GCA_022545745.1). The sequence continues at coordinate 3,818 of JACZQL010000199.1, forward strand.
TAATTTCTGCTAACCATCTATTTTTATTTCACATCAACAGTTACCTTCTTCGAGAAAGCTCACTTCTTTTTAAGCTGTTTTCCCAATGTTTATGTTCATGTGTTTTCAAGAAAACAAGAGATGTTACGTGGCATAGAACTTGCGAAAAGCAGGTTCATCCAATTCTTTTAGTCGCAACACTTCGAGTAATTTAAAGTCAAAGTAAATTCGAGTGAGCTTATGAAATCATCTTACAATTATACTCTGTGGCACCAGTACACCACGACAAGAGATTTGCAAACGCGTGAGAAACTTTTAACAAAATACCTTCCTCTAGTCAAATATGTAGCTGGCAAAATGATGTTTTCTCTTCCGAACTGTGTAGACTATAATGATCTTCTTAGTGCCGGCGTTATGGGTCTGATCGGCGCCTTGGAGCGATTCAAACCAGAACAGGGAGTGAAGTTTGAGACGTTTGTTTTACCTCGAATCAAAGGCGCCATTTTGGATGAACTAAGAACTCTGGATTGGGCTCCCAGATCTTTACGTTCTAAAGCACGGATGGTAGAAAGAGTAAGCGAGCAACTCGAAAAAGAATTGGGCCGTTCGGCCAGCAATGATGAGATTGCGAATAAATTAGAGATGAAGATAGAAGACTATGGCGGCGTGCAATTGGAACTTTCTAAGGCATCTCTGTTGTCTTTGGACGGGAGTAGGGTAGAGGACAATGAGCAAATTACTTCAATGTACGATCTACTTGAAA
>JACZQL010000200.1 GCA_022545745.1 Deltaproteobacteria bacterium
TAAACTGGGACCGTAAGCGCCCCAATGCAGATGTTAGCCCAGTCAATGAGGCTCCATTCCACCCGGTTGGCCGAGTAGATGACGACCCGGTCCCCCTTTTTGATTCCCAAGGATACCAGGCCAAGGGCAATTTCCCGCACCCGTTCCAGGGATTCATCCCAAGTGTAGGACTGCCATCCATCCCCTCGGGGATAGCGGTAGAGGACCCGGTCCTGGTAACGGTGCGCTTGAAAAACGAATAGCTCGGCCAGGCTTTGGTACGACACGATTATAGTATATCATGGAGGGGAAATTTCTTGAAAAATCGTAGTTAGCCAACCATCGGTCCGCTCGTTATGAAAGTTATTGGTCTAACCGGAGGGATTGCCACGGGCAAGAGCATTGTGACGTCCCTGCTCCAGGAACTCGGGGCCAAGGTGGTCGATGCAGATCAGCTTGCCCGCGAGATTGTCCAACCCGGGCACAGGGCATGGCAAGATATCGTTCGGGCCTTTGGGTCAGATATCCTCTATGGGGATCAAACCATCAATCGCGAAAAGCTAAGAAAAATCGTGTTTAACGATGTGGCAGCGAGAAAGAAGCTAAACTCCATCACCCATCCCCAAATCCGCAAGCTGGCCCAAGAAAAAATAGCGCAATTAGCCGCTGTCGGTACGGAAGTCACCGTCTATGTGGCGCCCTTGTTCTTCGAGAACAAGGTCCACCTCTGGCTCCGCCCCGTGATCCTGGTGTCCTGCGATGCAGCAACTCAGAAAAAGAGACTTCGAGAGAGGGATGGGCTCAGCGAAGAGGAAATTGAAAATCACCTGCGGGCCCAGATGAGCCTAGATGAGAAGAAAAAGCTCGCCGATTTCGTCATTGACAACTCCGGCGAACTCCATGAGCTCAAACGACAGGTCAAGAAGGTCTGGGAGGAACTAATCGCTACTTCACTCGCTCCAGATACCGACCCTCCGAAGGGTCCACACGAACCCGGTCGCCGACCTGAATAAATGGGGGAACCTGGAGAGTAATCCCTGTCTCCATCTTAGCGGGTTTATAGGAAGCGCTTGCCGTAGCACCCTTAAGGACCGGCTCCGTATCCACGACCTCTAGGTCAACGGTGGCCGGGGGGTTCATCCCCACGGGCTTTCCCTCAAAGAACTCCACCTCCAGCACCTGACTGGGAAGAAGATAGTGGAGGATCTCTCCGATCTCCTCCTCAGGCAAGGTGATCTGTTCAAAGTTCTCCGTATCCATGAAGGTATGGAGATCCCCTTCCCGGTAAAGATACTGCATGGGCCGCGTGTCCAAGGTCGCTCGCTCGATTCGATCTTCCGAGCGAAACCGGTTCTCTGTCCCCACCCCGGTACGGACACTTTTCATTTTCGTTTGCACAAAACCACGTTTGTTACCAGGGGTCATGTGTTTTATCGAGGTGACTCGGTAGAGATCCCCCTTATGGATAATCAACATTCCCGTTCTAAGTTGTGTTGCATTAATTATCATAATCTCGACTTGTAAAAAGTTAACGGCCAATAGTCAATGGCCGTGGCCCAACCCTCAACCTGGCGAATTTTGAGCATTGACCCATAACTCCTTGCCTGCGTGCTATGCATAGAGACCACGCCACAGCATCGCTTGAGCCACCCGGCTCACGCCGATCATCTGGGCCGCCAGTCTCATGCCCACTTTTTCTTTCGCACTCATTTGAAGGACTTTATGGAAACCTCGCGTCATCATTTCCTTAAGTTTTTGATTCACTTCCGCTTCCGTCCAGAAAAAATTCTGCAAATCTTGTACCCACTCAAAATAAGAGACAATGACTCCCCCAGCATTGGCCAAAATATCCGGTAAAATAAAGATCTCCTTCTCCTCAAGAATTTTATCTGCATTCAAGGTAGTGGGTCCATTGGCTCCCTCGGCCAGGATTCTGCATTGCAACCGGCTGGCATTTTCCTCAGTGATCTGTAGTTCGCCCGCGGCCGGAATGAGAATGTCGCACTTAAGTTCCAAAAGATCCTTTCCCGAGACTTTTTCAGCCCGAGGAAACCCCTCCAGCTTGCCAGTTTTCTCCTTGTGTTGAATCAGATCGTCCAAAGGAAAACCCCGCTCGTTCACCAGCGCACCTGACCGATCGCTCACAGCTATGACCTTCACCCCCAATTGGGCAAGATCTCTGGCTGCAACCAGGCCCACATTGCCGAAACCTTGAATCGCAGCGCTACTTCGACTTAGGTCCATCTTCAAATGCTTTGCTGCCTCTATGATTGTATAAACCACCCCTCGACCCGTTGCATCTTTCCTACCCAGGGTGCCACCGATAGCCACCGGCTTTCCGGTCACGATCTCTGGGACCGAGTGGCCTTTGTGTTGGCTATAAGTATCCATAATCCAAGCCATCACCTGTTCATTGGTCCCCATATCCGGAGCTGGAACGTCGATTTCCGGTCCAATAAAATTCAATATCTCCGCTGTGAAGCGACGGGTCATGCCTTGAAGCTCACTCCTGGAAAGTTCTCGGGGGTCACACGCGATTCCACCCTTTCCCCCACCCAGGGGCAACCCCGCCAGGGAGCACTTCCACGTCATCCACATGGCCAGTGCAAAAACCTCTCCCAGGTTTACATCGGGGTGATATCGCAATCCCCCCTTGAAGGGTCCCAGCACGTCGTTGTGTTGTACCCGGTATCCGGTAAAGACACGCACCTCTCCATTGTCCAACCTGGTAGGGACACTGACGATCAAAGCCCGATCCGGCTGCTTCAGCCTGGCCGCAACGTTGCGGTCAAGGTTTATTAGCTCAGCGACGATTTCGAACTGCTTAACAGCCAACTCACTTGCTGGACTATCCCACTCGACGGTTCCCATATATTCCTCCCGCTCTACCCCTTCCCCATTTTTGATTTTAGATTTCCGATTTTTGATTCAATCCTAAATCCGCAATCCAAAAGCTAAAATCCATTATCCTGGGGGCCACTTCATGGGACGCCCTCCCAACAGGTGAAAGTGAATATGGAATACACTTTGACCTGCACCGGATCCGCAGTTGGCCACTAGTCGGAACCCCCCTTCGGAGATACCGTGATCCCTGGCAAGTTTGGTCCCAGCAGCAATAATATCACCCATGACTCCTTCATCTCCCCGCTCCAGATCCAACAGCGTGGCTATATGCTTGCGAGGAATCACCAAAAGATGAACCGGCGCCTGAGGGTTGATGTCTTTTATGGCCACAACCGAGCTGTCTTGATAGACAATCTGCCCTTTAAGCTCACCCTTGATGATAGCGCAAAAAATACATTCGTTCACCTTAAATTCCCCCGTCATCTACAGGTTCAAGTCCTTTGGACAGTAGGCGCGGATCTTGCCTCCGCTGATCTGAATAGGGATGCTCAGCAAGGAATCACCGTAACAAGGTCCCCAAATGCACTCTCCCGTTGCCGGCTCATAGGTCGCCCCGTGATTCGCACAAATGAGATAACGCTTGTCCGCGGAAAAAAATTGGTTGTCCACCCAGTCCATGGTTAAGGAAAAATGGCAACAGCGATTCACATAGGCAAATAGTTTTCCGTCGTAGCAAGCCAGTAAGCCCTCAATGGTCTTCCCTTGGCAGCGCAGGTTGAACTTTTTCGTCGTCCCGTGAACAAGCTCGTCTGTGGTTCCGACCACTTTGCCCCTCTCAGACTTTTGCATACCCCCCCTCAATCCACCAGGTCGTCCAGAGAGGAAAGATCGACATGAGGGCAACTGACCATAACATCCCCCTGATCCACCAAAACCGGCAGACGAATCAAGGAAAGTCCTTTACAGGGACCATCGATGCACAGGCCGGTATTCGGTTCATAGATTGCCCCATGGGTGAGGCAGATGAGGTGTCGACGGTCATCGGTGAAGAACTGATACCGAACGAAATCCAGAGGAGTGGTCATGTGACGACACCTATTGATGTAGGCGTGATAATCTCCTTGATAGTTGATTAGGAAACCGTCGATTCGGACCTTTTTGCAGATGAGCCAAAATTTCTTTACGGATCCAGGAGACATATCCTCCGCCCGCGCAATGGTCCTCCCTACCCACGGGCCTCTGCTTTCCATTTGGGACTTACGGCGCACAAAAAAGAACCGGCGCACCATAAGACCCAGTAGAAAGAGTGCTAAAAACAAGAGGGAAAGGTAAATGGTTAGTCCCATGGTACGCTTCGCAACTTGTCAAATTAAGCAATCAGGAGCCAGGATTCAGCATGACCGTGGTAAGGGTAAACCCCTCATTTTAGATTGTTGATTGTAGATTTTAGATTAGAGATTTCGGATTTTATATTTTCGACTTTTGATTGCTGATTTTGAACAATAAATTCTATTGAAATCCATTTTATTTATGGACATGAAATTGTATCGGGTGAATATTATTGGTCGAAAATCATAAATCGAGCCAAAATAATCCAAATTTCGGATTTATTCGACAGATGAACAGATCAATATTGTTACATTGATAGGTGTTGTTTGTTGGTGATTTTTAACATACGAATCGTTTTATGGTGGTTTTTGAAACAATGTGATTCGTTAGAATTGCACGTTCAAAT
>JACZQL010000201.1 GCA_022545745.1 Deltaproteobacteria bacterium
TCACGAGGCGTTCGGAAGCTGGGCATTGAGGCGGAATGGATGACGGTCTCGGCGCGTACGAAGGTCACCGTCGCCCTGACGCAGGGGCAGGTCGTGGACACGATGGGCTTGGTCGGCCGGTTGCGCATGGTCAAGGACGAGCTGGAACTTGCGGCCATCGAGCGGGCCGGGTCAATTCAGTGTGACGCCCTGAACGCCGCGCTGTCACGATTCGAGTACCCGATGACGGAGCGCGAGCTGTGCGCCGTCCTCGAGTACGAGATGAAGACCCGCGGCGCGAGCGGGCCGAGCTTCGACACGATGGTCTTGGCCGGGCCCAACAGCGCGATCATCCACGCCCTCACCGGTGAGACCCGGATCGACCAGGGCACGCTGTTGATCGACTGGGGCGCCGTGTTCGACGGCTATTGCTCGGACATGACCAGGACGTTCGCCGTCGGCGAGTTCCCGGAGAAAGTGCGCGAGATCTACGACATCGTTGCTGAGGCGCAGCAGACAGGGATCGACGCCTGCGGACCCGGAAAGACGTGTGCCGAGGTTGACGCCGCAGCCCGCTCGATTATCCACAGGTCGGGGTATGGCGAGTTCTTCGGCCACGGACTGGGGCACGGGCTCGGGCTGGACATCCACGAAGACCCGTATTTCAACGAGCTGGCCACGGACATCGTGCTCGAGCCGGGCATGGTGATGACGGTCGAGCCGGGCATCTATCTGCCGGGCATCGGCGGGGTGCGCATCGAGGACGACGTCGTGATCACGCCCGACGGCTGCCGTGTACTGACAGACTTCCCCAAACACCCGGACGAGATGGTCATTGAGCCGGCGACGGCGACCAGGGGATCAACGCGATGATCGACATCCGCAAGCTCAAGGAGCTGGTGAAGCTGATGGTCGGCAACGACCTGACCGAGCTGGACCTTCGCGATTCCGAAGAGCAGGTGACACTTCGGCGTCACGGCGTGAATCAGCCCCCCCAAGTCATCGTAGGTCCGGGGGCGCGGGCCGCCAGGGCCGAGTCGGGTCCCGCGCAACCCGCCGCGGCCCCCACCGCTTCGCCGGACTCACTGAGAAGCTTCAACTCTCCGTCCCCGTTGATGGTGTAAAGCTTGCCACCTTCGATGATTAGGGCGCCTAAATGTCCCCCGTAGGCCTCCGAGAGGCCGACGTCGATGAAGATCGCCCGAGCATTGAAGCGTGTCCTTACATCGCCCTGGGTCGTTGTATGTCCCATAACAACTCGCTCCACTCCATGCCGCTTTAAAAGGTTTTCCAAATGCGTCAACTCGGTCTCTTCGCTATTGTTAGCCAGGCCTCGATACCACAGGGGTCCCTCAACATCGATCACAATTCCCCGCCGCAACCTGCGGAAGTTTGTCAGTTCTCTGTAAACTCGTTCATTGATTTGCTGGATACTAACCGAGGCATACTTGGGGCCGATTCCGCCGTGAACAAACAGGGTATGGTTAATCTTAATGACGGCGTTGTGCCCCAAAATCCACTTCCCGTATTCCCCTTTGGGTCCCATGGCGGCGCGGTGCTCAAAGTGTCCCAGTGGATGTTCCTTCTCCCACTTCGCTTTATAAGCCTCGTCGAACCGCGGGACGCCCTCGGGCGGCGGCTTCCTGTACAGTTCCATGATATGCCGCATGTAGGACGACTCTTGGAGATCCGCGGATTTTGCGCTCATGAAGGCGGCACACTCTCCGGGATGAACGTAGCGAATATCGCCATAAATATTCATGGCTTCGTGGTTGCCGATCATCGCGTGTACATAACCATTTGCATTCTCGGCCTGCGTTTCAAGTTTCATCAGCAGGTCCATTACCTTGCGGCTGTCTGGGCCTCGGTCGGGAACATCGCCAGTTTGCACGAGGTGAGTTTTCCCGCCGACCCAATTGTTGTTCTGGTCGATCAACCGGGTGAGGCGGAGAAGGGTTACGAACCGATCGTAGTCGCCATGAACGTCGCCGATGGTGACAATCCGTTCGACGCCACTCCACGTGTCCTGCGCCGCCTGGACGTCCAGCGACGAAACCCCACTGACGAGCAATATCAGAATCACGAGAACAGGCCAGCCACTTTTCCACATTTTGACCCCGAGTATCACACCCAAGACTGCGGCCTTAATGACCCGTGCAGTGTTGTTGGATTTGCTTTGCATTTTTCTTCTCTTCTGTGCCGGAGTCGCCAGTCCGACAAGGCGCCGGACCTAGTTTCTCGCCCACTGGCGGGCATAGTCCTCGTAAAATCCTCCCATGAGGGCGTCGTAAAACAATTGGAAGACAGCCGGGGCGATTCCCTTGGGCAGACCAGGTTCGGGCCTTTCATAGCCATGGACTCCGGCACCGAACTGGACCAAATGGGTCTTGGGAGCCGGCTTCATGGCAGCAAACATGGGTAAAATGATTCGGTTGTACCTTTCCAGGGTGTGGTCGCGGCTAGTTCCTGAGATGCTTAGGAGAACCGGTGGCACTGGCTTGACCCCTTCTCCCACCAACTCCCGGGTATAGCCTTTGTATTGGCGCACTAAATCGTTCCTCTCCCGAGCGGTCAGGTTTAAACGCGTGGCTGTTGCCTGGGCGGCACCGGCCAGGGACTCGACGCCGTTCAGATGAATCGGATACTCGGCCTTGAATTGGGGCAGTGTCGTACCTTTCTCCCAGTCTTCGTAGATTTCCTCCATCAACATGGTCAGGTGATTTAAGATCTCTATCGGATCCCTATACTCGGCTGCCTCTATTCCGGCGGAGCGAGCGGTATCACGCCAGGTGCGGATTTTTAGACAGTTGAAGGGAAGATTCCAGGTGGTGTCAACGAGCCGTGAGTAGATGTAGCCAAAGGGTGAATTTTCCAAGCCCATGACCCCGACGATGTTCGGAACCCGCTGGGTGAGCATGAAAGAAAAGGGGCCGCCTGTCGAATGGCCGTGGATATAGATGGAGTACTCACCCGTAGGCAGATGCCGTCGCATGAGGTCTTTGGCTCCCTCCTCGAAGGCCACCGGCCAGCCCGCCATTCGATGGTGGAATTCCGTCCCTTCCTTGGCGCAGGCCAAGATGATGGTGCCGTATCTTTCCATCATCGATTTGTCCTCTTTCACCTCGTACTGGTCATCGGTGATCAGTATGTCCTTGTTCCAGATGGGCGTTCGCACCGTACCATCGGGATTCACGGTGTCACCCGGCCAGTCTCGACTTGGGTCCAACAGATAGAGCCTACCTGGATAGGTCATGCTCACCACTTTGAAGCCGAATTTACCGGCCAGCAGTCGAGCCACGGTGTCTCTGGACCGGTGATCTCCCGAGCCCCCGTGGAGCAAGAAAACACCGGCCTTGTTTCCGTCCGGTCCCACCGGAATCTTTGAGGTGTCCAGGGGCTCATAAATCATGGCTCCGATATCCCAGTCCATTTCCAGGACCCGAATACGGAAGATGTCCTCCCGAATGTTCAGCTTGATGTCAGGCCGGCCCAGGACCTGCTCGGAGGTCTTGAAAACCTCTTCTCGGGAAATGTTCGAGGGCGGGTTCCAAGCCCCGCTGACGGTTTGAATGCTCAAGACCAAGGAGGTCGACAAGATAGCTGAACGCACAATCTTTCCAGACATAACGTCTCCTTTCCTTTTTTCAATCTCACATCATTAAATGGTCTCAAGTTAACTGGTAGAAACAGATCTCCTGTCTTGCTGCCTCTGAGGTCCGAAACCCTGAACTAATGACTCTGTCTGTGTCCCTAGTTCTGCCGGCGCTACTGTCGTACAGGATCACTTTTCGATAACCTTGTAATGGCTAATGGTCTTACCGACCATGCGATTCCCCCTCACGCAATGCAGTTGGGCTCAATGTTACGCGTGGGGGGTGCTAAAGGCAATGGAAACGACGAATCGTTGCTGGTGTCGAGGGGTTTTTGAAAAAAAGACTCGTCGCACCGTGCCACAACCCTACCCCGGTCACCGAAACCCGCATTAATAGCGGCTCGGTCCTGGCCGGTTGAATCGTCGGGCTTTCCTGTGTCGCAAGGTAAGGGTTTTGGCACACCAGAGAAAGGAAGAAAGGTCCGACGATTCTGCGCACTGACCCGGAGTCCCAGTTGCGGGATCTTATTTCAGGGTCGTGAGAGAAAAAATTTTGTTATGAAAAGTGGGCAACAAGGTGAGTAAAACCGCCCAAAGAAGACGAAAGACCAGGCAACAAGAGGAACCTAAACGCTTGAGCAGCAAGGACGAGGCAATACTAGGGGTATAGGGGTGCAGAAAGTCAGTGAAAAGGTCGTCCCGGAATCGTCCCGGTTGAAACCGTATCTATGCTGAAGAAACCGTTCAAAAAGCAGGGGAGAAAATCCAGGTAAGTTAAAGTAATAACTTAGGTTTTCGTAGCTTTTCGTCCGGTTTGGATACAGATTTAGGATCTGGTGGGGTAACACCCGTGGGGGTTCGAGTCCCCCCTTTCGCACCATTTTTTTTCAATAGGTTAGAGCGACACCCTACCAGCCTCAATCCAGTCAAAATACCCACTGTGCCCAGAATTGTGCCCAGCGTG
>JACZQL010000202.1 GCA_022545745.1 Deltaproteobacteria bacterium
CAGTACGCAGCAAAGCCGTGGTCGGATGTCTGCCTGCTTCCTGCCCCCTGTCCTACTGCCTACTCCCATTGCTCAGTCCTCGTAACTCAGTACTGACTAACCCTTTGCTCTATGCCCTCTGCTCCTTGCTTCTTGTTTGTACATAGTCCTGTAGTCAGTGGTCAGTAGTCCCTACTCTTGCTGCCAACTGCTCACTGCCAGCTTGTGTCGCAGTTCAGTAGTAGTCTAAAAAATTCTTGAGCACCGCCTTCCCTGCCTCGGTGAGAATAGACTCCGGGTGGAATTGAACTCCTTCCACGGGGTAGGTTCGATGCCTCACGCCCATAATGATTTCGTCGGAGGTCTGTGCGCTGATGCTGAGCTCTGACGGCAATTGGTGAGGGTCTATGACCAAGGAATGGTAGCGCATGCCAAGCATGGGGCTCTTCACGGATCGGTAAATGGTTTGAGAGTCGTGGAAGATGTCCGACAACTTCCCGTGCATGATCTGTGGGGCCTGAATGATCCTGCCCCCGAAGGTCGCCCCGATACATTGGTGTCCCAGGCACACGCCGAGAATCGGGGTCCTCGGGCCAAAGTGGCGAACCACGTCACATGATATGCCGGCCTCCTTTGGGGTACAGGGCCCAGGGGAAATAACGATCTTCTGCGGGGCGAGTTCCTCGATCTCTTGGAGGGATATTTTGTCGTTTCGAAAGACCCGAACCTGTGCCCCCAATTCTCCCAGGTAGTGATAGAGGTTATAGGTAAAGGAGTCGTAATTATCGATGAGGAGGATCATCTTCTCCCAGCTCCCCTGCTCCACGTTTCTGCCAGGTTAACGGCCTTGAGCATTGCCGCTGCCTTGTTCAAGGTCTCCTGGTATTCCTTGTGGGGGTCGGAGTCCGCTACAATCCCGGCCCCGGCATGGATGCACACCTTTCTTCCGTGCATGAGGATGGTTCGGATGACAATACAGGTGTCCATGTTGCCGTTGAAGCCGAAGTAGCCTATGGCACCTGCGTACAATCCTCTTTTTTCGGGTTCCAGTTCGCTAATGATCTGCATGGCCCTGATCTTGGGTGCCCCCGAGACGGTTCCAGCTGGAAAACAGGAGACAAAAAGGTCCGAGGGATGTTTCCCAGCCAACATCTTTCCACGGATGTTGGACACGAGGTGAATCACGTGGGAGTATCTCTCGACGACCATGAGCTCGTTGACGTGAACGGACCCCACTTCGGCCACTCGACCCACGTCGTTTCGTCCTAGATCAACCAGCATGATATGTTCCGCCCTCTCCTTCGGGTCGGACAGCAGGTCAGCTTCCAGCTCCTTTTCCTCCGACGGATTTTTGCCCCTTGGCCGTGTCCCCGCAATGGGTCGGAGCTCGATGGAATCCTCGTTGAGACGCACCATGGTCTCAGGGGATGAGCCGATGACCCTTAGCTTGTCCAGTTCCAGGTAGAACATATACGGGGAGGGGTTGATAAATCTCAGCGCTCGGTAAACTTCGAAGGGATCGGCGCGTGTCTCGGTCTCGAGTCTCTGGGAAAGCACCACCTGGATGATATCGCCTGCCCGGATGTAATCCTTGGCCTTTTGGACCATTTTGCGGAACGTCGCTGGAGTAACATTGGGGCTTGGCTTTTTTTTCTCTGCCCCTTCTTCGATGTCTCTAGCCTCCAATCTGCTGGTCTTTTTCTGCAATGACGAGACCAGTCGTTGGATCCGAGTCGTGCCCTCTCTGTAGGCATCCCGTAGGCTCCCCTTCCCGTCCAGCATCACATTGTCGATCACCTTGATGGTGTGCTTGAGGTTGTCAAAGGCGACCAGAGTTTGGACAAAGATGAAGTAGATGGCCGGCATCTCGAGATGGTCTTTTTTAACATTGGAGATGTCGTGGAGTTGCTCTACCGCATCATAGGATACGTAACCAAGTGCCCCGCCGAAAAACGGGGGCATCCCCTCCACAGGAACGGGACGATACGTTCCTAACAGTCTCTCCAATACCTGAAGCGGGCTATCCGCCATGAAGGTCTTCCGTTTTCCGTGTTCAATGATCTCGATCTGCTCTCCGCTCGCCTTAAAGACGAGGTAGGGGTTGGTCCCTAAAAACGAATGCCGTGCCCAACGTTCACTCCCTTCCACGCTTTCGAGGAGAAAGGAATAGCGGTCCCTCTTCAGTCTTTTAAAAAAGGAGAGTGGCGTTTCCAGATCCATGAGTAGTTCCTGGTATACGGGAACTAGATTCCCCTGCCTGGAAAGGCGGGTAAATTCTTGAAACGAGGGTTGAAACATTTGTCTTAGTAAATCGAGGTGCCAGAGGGAACCGATTCTGCTCCTCCCTGGCAAAGGCAACGGGTCGTTCAAATGTAGTACATCTGGCTTCGCTCTTCTGGCTTACAGAGATCAGCGAGAGATACCTCTTCAAGGACTTTTTCTGAGGCCTCGATGGCCTTCTCCCAGGTCTCCATGAGTCTACGCTCGATAACGGATGCGGCAGAAAGGTTTTTCTGGCCTTTCAAGTCGAAGGCCATCGGGCGTCCTTCCAGGCATTTCACCACCTGGCCCACTGTGATGGATTCGGGTGAAAGGGCCAATTGATAGCCGCCTCCAGGTCCCCTTGTCCCGCGGACGAGATTCGCTCGTTTGAGTAGAACCATGATTTGCCCCAAATATTCTTCGGGGATCTTCTGTCGTTGGGCGATATCCTTCACCTGCATTGGGCGATTGGTCTTATAGTTTTGAACCAGTTCCCCCATGGCAAGGAGACCGTATAATCCTTTTGTACCCATCTTCATGGAACGCACCGAAAAATCGATTCATTCTAGCCGAAAATAGCCCTTGGGGACAACTATTCCCCGAATCGCGGGGCGGAAATCTCAAATATTGCCCCGATCCGAAGATTTTTCCGGCAGCGGTCATTCAGCATGACCCTTTGCAATGTGGTTGCAAAGATTAACCCCGCCATGAGTTCTTACTGGCTGATGGTTACACCTACGAACCCCTGTCCAGCTGGTAAAATCTGGAGTGGTAATGCCAACTTTTGCACTGCCTCATTTTTTGGATCGGGGTTTATTGGCATTCCATAACAAGAGTGCTAGATAGAAAACAGGAGGAATTATGAAGTTTTTTCTCGATACGGCAGACATTCATGAAATCTCCGAGGCACACAGCATGGGCCTCATTGATGGAATTACCACGAATCCCACACTGGTTGCCAAGACGGGTCGGGGATTCGATGAGGTCGTGAGAGAGATCTGTTCACTGGTGACTGGACCTGTGAGTCTCGAAACGGTTAGCCGGGACGCAGAGGGAATGATTCAGGAAGGGGAGAAGCTCATTCGCTACGGAAAAAACGTGGTGGTTAAGGTACCCCTCACCACAGAGGGACTCAAGGCGGTGAGGGCCCTTAAGGAAAAGGGGATCAAATGCAACGTAACCCTCTGCTTTACCCCGGTCCAGGCACTCTTGGCAGCCAAGGCAGGGGCCGCTTATATCAGCCCATTTATCGGTCGCCTGGATGACATTTCACAAACCGGTATGGATATCATCGAGCAGATTGTTAAGATCTTTAAAAACTATCAGATGACCACGGAAGTTCTGGTTGCCAGTATCCGCAATCCAGTCCATATATTGTCGGCTGCTCTAATCGGAGCACATATCGCCACCCTACCGTTCGCTGTGCTCAAACAATTGACGCAGCATCCTCTAACCGATATTGGGATAGAGAGATTCCTAAAAGACTGGGAAAAGGTCCCAGACAAGTTTTAGCACCCGGGTTTCATTGCTCGGCCCCCCTCCTACTCAGCGTTTGACAACCCGTACTGCCCTAGGATAGATTAAAACGCCTTTTTGTTCTGGTCGATTCTGCCCTTTGGGCATTTTGGCAAGAGTTTTTTTTTGCATGGAGGAGATATGATTCGGAGAGAAAAGTCCAATTACGTAATTCACTCTGTGTCTCATGCTCTCGATGTGCTGGAGCAATTTCCTGGGGCCGGAGATGAAATTGGTGTTACTGAATTGAGTAAGAGATTGAAACTTCATAAAAACAATGTTTTTCGCCTGCTCGCAACCCTCGAGGCGCGGGGATACATTGAGCAGAATAAGGCAACGGAGAACTACCGCCTAGGGTTAAAGTGCCATCAGTTGGGTCAGGCCTATGTCCGTCAAATAGGATTCTTGCACCAGGCACAAGCGACACTGACCGCATTGGCTGAGGAGTCTGGCGAGAGTACCTTTGTGGCATTGAGAAAGGGGACGGAAATTGTGCCATTGGACTTTGTGGAGTCCAAGAGTCCTGTGAGGGTGGCATCCTTTGTAGGGGAAACCCTCCCATTGTACTGTACCGCTCCAGGTAAGGTTCACCTCGCCTTTGGGCTTGATGATGAGCTTCGCAGTGGCATTCCGGAATCCCTGGTGCGCTACACTGACAAGACGATCGTAGACCGCCCGCTTCTTCTCAAACAGATCCAGGAGATCAGCGAAGGAGGATTTGCCACCGATCTTGGTGAATTTATTGACGATGTCCGATGCGTGTCAGT
>JACZQL010000203.1 GCA_022545745.1 Deltaproteobacteria bacterium
GACAAGCGATGAAATTCGACAGGCGCTGTTCGCCACCCTGGAGGCGAACGGCATGACTGACGAAACACATATTCGTCTGACGCTGACGCGTGGCGAGAAGATTACTTCCGGGATGAATCCGCAACTCAATCAGTCGGGTTGTTCGCTGATCGTTCTCGCGGAGTGGAAGCCGCCGGTATATGCGGATTCCGGCATCAGCGTCATTACCTCATCCATCCGGCGCAACACGCCTGAATGTCTCGACTCGAAAATTCACCACAACAATCTACTGAACAACATTCTCGCAACCATCGAGGCCAATGTTGCGCAGGTGGACAGGGCTATGGCAATCACCGCCCATACAATGAGGATCGCAACCGGCCTCGCGCTTCGTTTTACATTCATATTCATTGGGATGCGATTATTTTAACCCGCCGCCTGATAAAATGGAATCCCGAAAAGCAAACATGCCATTATTTCAAGCACTTAGCTGGGATTTACCCCCTCCATTTATGGGCCTAATTCGGGGCGCCAAGGGGAACGATACCCACTTCCGTAAGGACCCCTCAGGCACCCAGGTAAGGCAGAATTCAACCAAGAAACGTGCCAAGTCCCATGAGCACCGATAATCCACTGGACGACTGCTTCGTTTAAGAAGGTATCAAGGTGGTGCGCACTAGCCGGCAGCTGTGGGATTGTCTTGACCCAGGTTAATCAAATCGCCGCAGCCCAAGTAAGCTACCGTATACTGGCACGGGTCGTTTTACAAGTTGACTAACTCCCGTCCTGTGTTAATGAAGAGAAAAACGCAAAATGAAACGAGGTGGTTTGATGAAGACGGATGCACTTTTTGTTTTTTGCATCGGCCTGGTGCTTTTCGGCCTTACGGTGTCTGCCCATGGGGAGGAGCAAACGGTGAGCGCCATGGCTCCATGGGAAGGCCATGGAGAGATCTTCAAGGTGGAGCCCGAGAAACTCCTTTTTGTGGGGAGTTTCGAGGGGGTCATGTACGTATCCGACGGCAAAGGGTCCCTAGACGCGGCGATCATGGTCTGTCCAGCCACTCAGGAAATTAACCTGAAAGACAAAACCACTAGTGGTCAGGGCCGTTGCATCCTGACGTCGCTGGAAGGCGATAAGGTTTATGCGCAATGGTCCTGTTCCGGCAAACCGGGGATCTGCATGGGAGATTTCAAGCTCAACGGTGGCACCGGCCGGTTTACGGGTATCACCGGGTCGGGACCATTGCACATTCGCACGATCCTCATGGCAATTGCGGTTAACATGAAAGATGGTGGCACGGTGGAGAACGCACATGGGCTGGCAATCTGGCCAGAGCTGAAATTTAAGATCCCTCCCAGGTGAGAGTTGCTTGGATCACGCTCCCACCAAGGTTTTGGAAATCACCAAAGTAAACTACCCCACGCGCTGACACCTCTAGCCCTCAACTCTCCGTTATACGTGGGGACGCCTGCTTTACAACCCCAGGTAGATTTGTTATCGGGTTGCCTTGTGATGGTCTAAGGGTCCCTCCATTCGTCAATTGACTCTAAATGACTCCCCTCCCTAAAGGACGATCCACCGTCTGTCTCATCGACCTAGGTGCTTTGCGCTGGAACTTTCGCCAAGCGCGAAAGAAGGTGGGACCGCACGTCAAAATTCTTTCCGTGGTGAAGGCCAATGCCTATGGGCACGGTGCCTGTGAGATCGCCGAAGTTCTTGAGGACGAGGGCAGTGATGGCTTTGGCACGGCAACTGTGGAAGAAGGCATAGAACTCAGGCAACGAGGGATTCAATCTCCTGTGGTAGTCCTTGCGGGTGTCTACCCGGACCAGTTGGAGGACATTGAGAGATACGATTTGACTCCAGTGATCTGTGAGCCGAGAGTCCTCGGCAGCCTAAAAAAACTTGCCAAGAAGCGCAGGACGCCTCTCAACTTTCACCTGAAGGTTGACACGGGCATGGGAAGGATTGGATTTCTCTCTCTAGAGACGGCCTCCTGGCTTCCCGCGCTGCGCGGATTGGAGATGCTCAAGCTCCAAGGAGTCTTTTCCCATTTCTCTCGGGCGGAAAGCGTCTCACATAAGCACACTAAAAATCAACTCGTGTCGTTCCGGCAGGTCCTCCAACAGCTCCAAGCGAACGGTCACCAACCCAGTTTCGTCCATCTGGCAAACAGCGCTGCCATCATCACACTTCCCGAGGCTTATTTCACCATGGTCCGACCAGGCCTCATGCTCTATGGAATCTATCCATCACCTGAGATGGTCAACGAGACCTCACTGAAGCCAGTGTTGACCTGGAAGACATCCATTCACCAGTTAAAGAGAGTGCCGAAAGGTTTCAGCATTAGTTATGGCCAGACCTTTACCACACAGCGGGAAAGTATGATCGCGACTTTACCCTTGGGTTACGCCGATGGCTACAAGCGGTCTTTATCGAACCGCGGGGCCGTGCTGGTGCGGGGTCAAAGGACGCCAATCATAGGGACCATCTGTATGGATTTGACAATGGTAGATGTTACCGATATACGCGGAGTGAACCAGGGAGATGAAGTGGTGCTCCTGGGTCAGCAAAAAGACACTGCCATTTCAGCCGATGAAATTGCCAGCTGGGCCAATACCATTTCCTACGAGATTCTAACATCCATCAGCGCGAGGGTACCTCGTACTCACAACAGATAAAAGGGGGAGAGTAAAACGCTGTGGCCAAGATTCAAAGGGCTCTAATCAGTGTGTCTGACAAAACAGGTGTTATCGACTTTGCCAAAAATTTATCGGAACTCGGTATCGAGATCATTTCCACAGGCGGGACCGCAAACCTACTCAGGAAAAATAACATCCCCGTATTAGAAGTTTCTGAGTTCACGGGCTTTCCAGAAATTATGGACGGGCGTGTAAAGACCCTCCAGCCCAAAATCCACGGAGGCATCCTAGCTATCAGGGACAATCCCGAACACCAGGCACAGATGAAGCAGCACGGAATGGCGCCTATCGACCTGGTGGTGGTCAACCTCTATCCCTTCGAGGCCACCGTGGCGCGAAGGGCCCCATTTGAAGAGGTAGTGGAAAACATAGATATTGGAGGGCCGTCCATGCTCAGGGCAGCGGCGAAAAACCACGCCTACGTCGGAGTCGTCGTAGACCCTGGTGATTATGGTCTCGTGTCCGCGGAGCTGAGAGAAAAGGGGGGAGAGCTTTCCGCAGAGACCAAATTCCACTTAGCTCGTACGGCCTTTCAGCACACGGCCCACTATGACGGTGTCATCGCCAACTACCTGGGGTCCCTGGACGCCAATAAAGAACCTGCATCTTGGAGCGACACCTTTAACCTGCAGTTCACCAAGATCCAAGATTTGCGCTACGGGGAGAACCCCCACCAGCGGGCCGCTTTCTACAGATCACCTGAGAATCACGGCCCTTCTATCGCCGAAGCCCATCAAATCCAGGGTAAGGAGCTTTCCTTCAACAACATATTGGATGCCGATGCAGCACTGCGCTGTTCCCTCGAGTTCACTGAAACGGCTGCGGTGGCCATCAAGCATACCAACCCGTGCGGCGTGGCGGTTTCGAATGTGTCTCTCGCCGATGCCTTCCGCAAGGCACGGGTATCCGATCCCGTGTCCATCTTTGGTGGCGTTATAGCACTGAACCGCCCGGTGGATGAGGAGACCGCCAACGAGCTCAAGGAGATCTTTCTAGAGATTGTCATCGCTCCTGCATTCACTCCAGAGGCAAAGGCTGTCCTCTCCTCTGCCAAGCGCCTCCTCAATCTTCGTCTCTTGGAGCTGGACATGACACCTAAGGAGGAGCGTGGCTATGATCTCAGACGTGTCCACGGGGGCCTCTTGGTACAAGACTGGGATCAGGCTTCCCTCGATGTCAGGACCTGCAAGGTGGCTTCTGAGCGCAAACCCACAGAGAAAGAGTACGACGCCCTG
The DNA here is from genome assembly GCA_022545745.1 of Deltaproteobacteria bacterium. The sequence goes on from JACZQL010000203.1 coordinate 3,920, forward strand.
GATTTTGCCTGGAGGGTGTGCCGTCACGTGAAGTCCAACGCCATTGTTTTTACCTCGCGGGATCAGCTCCTGGGAGTGGGTGCCGGACAGATGAGCCGAGTGGACTCTGCCAAGTTGGCAGTGATGCGAGCCAATGCCAACGGACTTAACCTCACAGGTTCGGCGGTGGGCTCCGATGCCTTTTATCCCTTTCGTGACGGGGTGGACGAAGCGGCCAAGGCAGGGGCCAAGGCCATTATTCAACCGGGCGGATCCATTAAAGACCAAGAGGTCATCGCAGCCGCCAACGAGCACGGGATCGCCATGCTTTTCACCGGTGTCAGGCACTTCAGACATTGAAAGCAGTCCCGGTGCGTGGCAAAATTAGAGTTGCCTAGCAATCCATCATCGCCATCACGCACAGGCACACTATTATCGGTTGTAAGGCCAGGAGGCTGGAGAATTTTTGGCTTCCAAGCCTTCTAGCTTCAAGCAGGTTGTTAAAAAAAGCTGTTTGCAGGCTGGTCAAAAAGATCTCAGAGGCGAGGCTTCGACGCTAGCTCAGCCGAGCGGCGCGCGAAATATCGACGAGCGGAGGCGTACTTAGGCGCTACGTTGGA
>JACZQL010000204.1:0-524 GCA_022545745.1 Deltaproteobacteria bacterium
GCTCTGTTACTTCTCTTTGTGATTCAACTGGGCACCACCCACGCTCAGGCGACGGGGCAAGTTACAGGAACCGTCAAGGATTCCCAAGGCTCACCTTTAGGAGGAGTTTTAGTCAATTTCAAGCTTGGGTCTCCGGCTACGCAGATAACCGTGATCACCACGAAAAACGGTACCTTTGCCCTTGGTTTACCTGCCGGATCCTTCAATGTCAGTGCAGAATTGCGAGGCTATACAAGGGGGGAAACTGAAAATGTTCTGGTTGTGAAGCAGGGAAAGAGGGAGGAAGTTCATATCAAGCTGGAGGTCTCCAATGATCCGTTTGATTTAGAAACCCAAATTAACGGCGCGGAGCTTTTGTCCGCAATACCCATTCATGAACGCCGGGAGTTTGTTCATCGATGCACGGGTTGCCACTCCCTGGGAGTGGTGGGGGGAGTACGAATGAGTCAGCGGGACTGGGGAGCCATCGTGCGGAGGATGTCTGGTCAGCATCCGACTGGGAAAGGGGCCTTAGGGGCTTGGGG
>JACZQL010000204.1:534-4510 GCA_022545745.1 Deltaproteobacteria bacterium
TGGGAAAGGGCGTCATGGGATGAAACAATCCCGAAACTCGCCAAATTCTTCGGTTCGAGAGCCGCACCCCTTGATTACCAGTCGTTTCCCATCACAAACGACATAGAGCATCTTTCCGGGGTGGTGATCAAGGAATTCGAGCTCTCTCGTGCGGAGATTTACACACACGATGTCGCCGCGGATCCCTCACGAGATCGGATTTGGTATGGAGATCAAGCGGCCGATAAGGTCAATACGGTCGGGAAATTTGGGTGGTATGACCCTGAGACGGGAGAGTCTCAGGAGTACGAGGTCCCGCAGTGCAAAGGCTTCACTAGAATATCGACTGACGAAAGAACCGGAAGGGTTTGGGTGGGTTGCGACAACGCCTTGGCCTACTGGGATTCGCGGACGGATCAAGTCGTTATCTTTCCCTTAGACCTGGGGGGAAAGACAATGCACGGCTTAGCCTTTGATTCCCAGGGCAATGTGTGGCTCCCGCTCCTGAACAAGACAGCCAATATGAACGACGACGAGTTTGACTACATTGGCAGGTTCGATCCCAACACCTCCACCTTAACTGAATACAAAATACCCACTCCATTGTCGGGCCCTTATGAAGTGGGAGTGGATTCAAAAGATAATGTGTGGTTTACTGAAATTATAGCTAACCAGATTGGCAAACTAGAACCCAAAACGGGAAAGTTCTCCGAGTATCCCATTCCCACCCGAAATGGCGCTCCACGTCGATTCGACATCGACTCCAAGGACAACATCTGGTTCGTTGAGTTTGTTGGAAACAAGCTGGGGATGTTGGATTCCGAAACCGGGCAGATCACGGAATATGAGATCCCTACACCCCTCTCCTTCCCTTACGCCTGTAGCGTGGACCGCAACGACATTGTCTGGTCTAGTGAAATATTTGGTAATCGGATTGGGCGTTTTGATCCAAAGACCAAGACTTTTCGAGAGTATCCCATTCCCTCCCGCTTGAGTGGAATCAAGAAACTTGACTTCACTTATGGCGAAGACAAACAGTTTGTCTGGGGAGGGTATCGAGTTGGACCAAGGGTCGTTCGGTTCGAGATACCTATGGAGTGATGGGTCATTTTCGAATGTTAAAATAGGTGGATGAGTCGGGGAGATTCGGAAATCGAAAAGAATCCGACTCAGGTTTGGAGGGAAAATGAGCCTCGGAGGAAAACGACATGGGCTTCTACTTCTAACCGTATTTCTGTGGGTGTATGGCAGCCTGTATGGGTTGCGGGCCCAGGAGGCGGCGACCTCACCTACAATAATTCTCTACAATGGGCGCGTCCTGACGCTGGACCAGGATTTTAGAATTGCCGGTGCCATCGCTGTTAGAAATGACCGCATTCAGGCAGTAGGTTCGTCTCAAGAGATCTTGAAGCTGGGCGGTGCAAAGACGCAGAAGGTTGATTTAAAAGGGAAAACTCTGATTCCCGGGTTTACCGATTCTCACTTTCACCTGGTTTCTTCGGCCTTGGCGCTGCAGAAGCTGCAGTTGACCTCTGCAGGCAACATCAAAGAGCTGGTGGATATTATTGCTCAAGCAGCAAAGTCTATTCCCAAGGGCCGATGGGTGGTGGCCTCGAGGAATTGGACACTCGGCCAATTGAAAGAGAATCGCCTGCCTACTCGCCAAGAGCTCGACCAGGCCACCACCGACCACCCAGTATGGGTTCCACGCGGCAGCCATCGAGGCGTCGCCAATACTTTCGCACTCAAGCTGGTGGGAATCACCAAAGAGACGAAGGCCTCTTCCGGAGGCGAGATTGGCAAAGATGAGAGTGGAGAACTTGATGGCCTTCTACTCGACACAGCGCAAATTCCATTACAACAGTTGCTCCCCGAGCCAACCCAGGGGGATATGGCGCAGGCTGTTGTCATGATGCAACGTGAATTAAACGCAGCCGGCGTCACCAGCATTTTCCTGGGCGGGGCCTCACCGGATGATCTTAAGCTTCTGCAGGACCTGCGCGATGCCGGCCAGTTGACTGTGCGGGTCGCTGCCCGCATCAGGGTTCGAAACAGAGATGACTATAGAACCCTTCAGGCCATGCCTCGCACCGGCTTTGGCGACTCCTGGCTAAGAATCGGCACCCTTAAGATGGGCATCGACGGCGGGTCAGATGGCACTCTGTTCAGCGAGCCTTTTGTCAATCGTCCGGATTTCTATGGCATTCAAGTGACTCCAACTGAGACGCTGCGCCAGGTGGTCCTGCAAGGGAACCGGGACGGATGGAATTTCAGCTTCCACTGCAATGGTGACAAGGCGTTTGATGTCCTGTTGCCTATCTTGGAAGAAGCCAATGCTGAGAGAACTCTGGTAAGTCGCCGCTGGACTATCGAGCACGGGCGATATCCGCGGGCGGATCAGATACAGCGGCTTAAGGCCCTGGGCATGTGGTTTTCTGTTCAGGCCAATCCGTACTGGCTTTCCTCAGTCCACATTGTGGGATTTGGGCTCGAGCGAGCCTCTTATGGTAACCCGCTGCGGAATCTGATCGATGCGGGGATCTCGTTGGCCGGGGGATCGGATCACGGCATCTACTTTTCACCCCTGCTGCACATGTGGTGGTATGTCACCCGCCAGACCAGAGATAGTGGAATTCTGGGTATCGAACACGCTATTACTGCAAAAGAGGCGCTTATCATAGCAACGAGAAATCCTCCCTATCTGACCTTTGAAGAAACCCTCAAGGGAACCCTTGAGCCCAATAAGTTTGCTGATCTAGTGGTGCTGGATTCCGATCCGCTTCAGGTGTCCCCCTCGGCTATCAAGGACATCAAGGTGCTGGGGACGATGGTAGGGGGACGGATGGTTTACGGCACTCTCTGAAACCCTGGTGTTCGATTGAGTCCTCGGCAGAACGGAATGAGTGGAGACCGGCCCTGACAAGAACAACACTCCCCCAAGACCCTGATTCTACAGGAGAGAGGACCCGACGACCGGGGCTAGCCAAGCGGTTGATGCTCATGGGACCCGGTTTCGTTTACGTTTTGACGGTACTGGGGAGCGGAGACATTGTCTCCAACACGGCAGCCGGAGCCGGTTATGGCTACGCCTTGATCTGGGCTCTCTTAGTCACGCTGGTCTTTCGTTTCGTTTGGGTCAATCTTTCCGCCAAATATGTCTTGGTGACAGGAGAAAGCCTGCTGCAAGGCTACGCCCGGGTGGGTAAATGGGTTGTCTGGGTACTCCTGTTTGCCTTTATTATTCTCGGCCATTTTTACAACCTGTACCTGATCCCCATGTTCGGGAGCGCAGCAGACCTCCTGTTTCACCTGCCTACTGAATGGAGCGCCGCCATCTGGTCCTTTTCTTTTACCTTGGTGGGATTCGCCATGATGTATTGGGGCGGCTACCGGGTTATTGAGCTCTTTGTCAAAATATTAATTGCGGCCATGGGAGGCTCACTGATTGTGGCAGCTATCATGTCCAAGCCCGATCCGGCTGCCATTCTAGAGGGCATGTTCATTCCTACGATTCCTGGGGAGCAAGGCTTGTACAGCGCGTTTTTTCTAGTGATGGCACTGATTGGCACCGAAGCCGGCTCAATTACCAACCTTACTTACGCCTACTTTATCCATGAAAAAGGATGGAGAGATATTTCCTATCTAAAACAACAGCGCTTTGATTTGGCCTTTGGTGTAGTGTGCCTGTTTGTGATGGGAATGCTCCTGCAAATTACTGCGGCGGCAACGCTTCATCCGCTGGGGATCGAGTTGGAAGGCGCCGAGGATCTGGTTCGTATCTTCTCAGAAACGCAAGGTACAGTGGGATTGATCATCTTCGGCTTAGGTTTGTGGGGAGCTTCCTTCTCCACTTTCGTGGGAATGACAGCAGGCTACGGACTGATCCTGGCGGACATCTGCCGCATTTTCTTCCCTTCGCTAAAGAAGCGGCTCGGTGGCAAAGACAAGGAGCAGGATACACTACGTGATCCCATCTACCGTGGGTCCGTGATCTTCT
>JACZQL010000205.1 GCA_022545745.1 Deltaproteobacteria bacterium
GGCCCTGGCCTGGGGACTTCCCGTCGACAAGCACAAGATGGAACTGATTCGCTTGGGCACAAAAAAACTGGCGGCGGCGAGGACCAATCTCACCCCACCCAAGAAGGTCAAAACAGGACCTGTCATGGAGAACGTCTTGACGGGAGACAAGGTGGATATGTGGAAGTTTCCGAGCCCTCAGTTCCACCTTCAGGACGGTGGACGGTACATCGGCACGGGCGACATCATCACGACCCGCGATCCGGACTCTGGTTATCTCAACACCGGGACCTACCGCATGCAGGTGCACGAGAAAGATTTGTTGGGCTTATGGATCAGCCCGGGTAAGCATGGGCGAATGATCCTCGAGCGCTACTGGGAGCAAGGAAAGAGCGCCCCAATTACGGCGTCCTTTGGCCATGACCCACTCACCTTTTTGGCCTCCACGGCCTTTCTGCCTTGGGGCAAATCGGAACTGGATCTCTTAGGCGCGGTACGGGGAAAGCCCATTGAGGTCATCGAGGGACCCATCACGGGACTCCCGATTCCCGCCCACTCTGAGATTGCTATCGAAGGTGAGGTCCCTCCTCCCTCTGAGCAGGCGCGGGATGAGGGACCCTTCGGTGAGTGGCCGGGTTATTACTCCGGGGGCACCATTGGCACTGGCGAACCCCAGCCAGTGGTTCGCGTTAAGGCCCTTTATCACCGTAACAACCCTATCATTCTGGATTCAACGCCTCTGTGGCCGGGCGCATGTAAATACGCCATACCGTTCATGGCCGGGGTCTTCTGGGATCAGCTGGAGAGCGCGGGCATTCAGGATATCAAAGGAGTCTGGCAACACACTTCCTATTGGATAGTAATATCAATTCGCCAGCGGTTTGCCGGACATGCCAAGCAGGCCGGTCACGCGGCGCTGGGCTGCCGCGGCGGGGCATACAATGGGCGCTACATTGTCATCGTAGATGAAGACATCGACCCCAGCGACATGAAAGAAGTGGAATGGGCCATGATGACCCGGGTGAATCCGGCCACGGACATCGAGTTGATCGATGGAACGTGGAGCACACCTCTGGATCCCCGCATGACACCTGAACAGCGGGAGAGCGGCGACTACACCAATAGCCGGGCAATCATCTATGCGGTGCGCCCATGGACCTGGCGGGACAAATTCCCCAAGGCAAGCAGAACGGAGAAGGACCTCCGGGCGGAGATCGTGGCAAAATACAAATCGATCTTGCCTTTTCCTAATCTGTAGGGGAAGATCTAACCAAAGATATTTTGAAATTTTCAGTTGGAATTTCGCTTACAGAATCGGAAAAACGATATCCCGACAAAGACGCAAAGGACGCCAAGTTCGGAGGAAATTGAAAAATATTTTTCTTTGCGCTCTTGGCTCAGCCAAAGGCTGATCCGTCCTCGGGCGGAGTCTTGGCCTTCCGGCCCGGCTTCCGCCTTGTAGGGGCTACGCCCCGGGGGGTAGGGCCTACAGCCTGGGGGACGCGATAAACTTTATTGCAGTTGTTCTGTTGAACACTTCAAAGACAAGAATTTAATAACCGAGTTCCTTGTTGACTAGGTTTCGCAAGGGATCACCTGACATAAACCGCTTGAGGTTCTCCCGGAAGATGGGTACCAAAAGGTCCCATCGATGCCCCGAGCCCGACAAACGCGGGGTAATGGTCACATTGGGCAAGCCCCAGAGTTCAGAATCCTTTGGCAGGGGCTGGTGAGGCAAAGCGTTCAAAACTGCCCCTGCAATCCATCCATCTCGCAAGGCTTTGACCAGCGCTCTCTCTTCCGGAACCCTTCCGCCCGTGAGATTGATCAGGTAGGCACTCTTTTTCATGGAGCGGAACTCTTGCTCTCCCAACATCCTTTCACAGGAAGGGATAGACGGGATAGAGATCGCTACAAAATCAGATTGCGATAGCAGCTTCGGGAGGTACTCCGGCGTTCCCAACTCATCCACATAATCGGGCTTGCTCCCTGGCGTTCGCTTGTTTGCGATCACCCTCATTCCCAAGCCTTTTGCCCTGCGAGCCAGTTCAGTGCCTATGGTCCCCAGTCCGATGATACCCAGGGTCTTTCCCTCAACCTGCTCGGTCCTGATCCTCGTATTCCACTCTTTTCGTTTTTGAGCCTCCCAGCATTCGGGTAACCTCGTAGCTAAAGCAAAGATACAGGCCAAGCCCAACTCAGCCAAAGCAACACCATGGATGCCAATGGAGCTCGTAACCTGTATTGGGCGTTCTTTGAGCGCTGGAGTGATGTAGGCATTGACGCCTGCCCGGGAAAAATGAACCCATTTGAGATTGGGCATTTTTGCCAGGAGCGCTTCGTCAAAACGCTCCCTAGCATAAATGACGGCCACCTGGTCCAACCACGGAGGCTCGCCCTGAGGGTTGTTCCATTGCTCGAACTTTGCCTGTCCAGCAAATTCCTTGACAAGCGGACCGAGTTCTTCTTCTGGCAAATTGAGGCGAATCCATACTAGATGCGGGTCCATGAGGCGTCAGTCTCCGTAAAAGTCAATTCAATAAACCGAGATAATGGGGGAAACAGGATCGTTGGACGGATCTAAGTGGCCACTCGTTGGATTCGATTCTCATGATCGTGCACTGCATCTTCCGCTGAAACCGATTCTTTCGAATTCGCACGCCGAGCAATTTTCGCCGCAAGGCGACGATATATCGTCACGCCAACATCAGTGGAGCAAAGCGTTTCAGGGGCACGATAGTTCTGTACTTCCATGAGGCGTTTATCCTGGTAGGTAAAAAACCAGCGGTGAATGAACTTGTAGTAGGTCTTCCACCAGATCTTATATAAGACCTTATGAATTATAGACTTGGGGAAGGTGATGCTGAGCTCTAATATCCGCGTCATGTTTGGCCCTACATAAATGGGCCATTGCACAGTGGCGTAAGCAAAACCCCAATACGGTTCCCGCCTTTTTGGCAAAAGGATAAATCCAGGCATCCGTACTTCGGCTCCTACTCCGCCGGAGGTCCGTCGCTTCAGGACCCGGAACCATAGGTTACGAGGAAACTTGCCTAAACCCGGGTATTCGGCTTGCATGGCCATACCCGGCCCTAGGACAAATAGACCCTTTCCGTCCTCGAGCAGCTTCACATTCATTTTCCCCCAAGCCGGAATTTGCTGGAACAGCATTTCGGGTGATTTACGGTGCACGAGGATGGCGTGGAGCATATCGGGGTAGTTCTCCGTGACGTTACGCCAGTCACAGGGCCAATACTCAAAGACATACTGAACGAGGATGTTCTGTTCCAAAAGCCCCGGCGGCAGATCTTCATCCAATGGAGGTGCTTCGCCTTCCCCCATAAACGCCCACACAATGCCGAAACGCTCTTCGGTCGGATAGGTCTTTACACAAACCTGCCCCGGCAAACGAGACTCGGGTCCTTCTACAATAGCGGCTACGCATTCCCCATGTTCATTATAGGTCCAGCCGTGGTAACCACAACTCAGGGTGCCCGGAAACAGGATCCGCCCTCGGGAAAGCATCGTCCCACGGTGAGGGCAACGATCCACCAAGGCAACTGCCTTGCCGTCTTTACCCGGGAACAAAACAATGTCCTCGCCGAGGAGGCTCACGGAAACGGGACGCTTTTTCACGCGGCGTCGCTCGATGATAGGGTACCAGTAGTTCCGATGGCCAAGCTCAGGCAGATCCGGCGCTGCGGACGAATCAGCACCGGGAGATTGAACCCCGGCCTCCTGGACCTCGTTTGCCTGCTGAGTCACCTTGAGTTACCTCTAAAAACCTTCAATAAAATCACCGATTTGAGACAGAACCTGCCCTATTAATACACCCTGACCCCGGCGTGTCAAGGAAGCGTCCTCGTTCGTAATTACCTAGACAATTACTGTAATTCTCAAGAGTGAGGTCGAGAATAAGAACACGCCTTATGCAGTCACGTCTGGCTTGACAGGAAGGGTTCTCTCCAATACCGTTCAATTGAGGTACACTTCCATGAGTCAGGATTCCAGTTCAATTATAACGGAGGAAATGCGAAGTTGGATAGGTCGGACAACACCGCCACGATCTATAGAACAAAAGACCGCTTCCGATATTCGCCGCTATGTAGACGCCACCGGTGATACCAATCCCTTATGGCTTGACGACGAATATGCTATTGCCCACGGGTACCGGGCCCGTCTCCTCCCTCCACTCCTCGTAGGATGGGAACCCTTTAGTACGAGAGGATCGGACGGCACAGAGGCAACCCAGGACATTGTGAAACAGATCCCTTTGCCGCCTGAATATACCGACGCGCGCAATGCAAATACAGGGATAGAGTGGCTCAGGCCCGTATACTTCGGCGAGCAGTTTTTGGCCCAGACGTGTATCGTCGACATCGTAGCACGGCAGGGAAAGTCAGGGATCGGGATTTACGTCACTCGCGAAGATCGGATCTTAGATAGTAACAGCGAGATCGTTCTCAAGCGCCAGCAGAAGACGGTTCGTTTCCCTAGCAAGGAGAAGTAGAAATAACAGAACTGAGAAAA
>JACZQL010000206.1 GCA_022545745.1 Deltaproteobacteria bacterium
CGGGTCGATGGCCAAACCAGTTCCTGTCTGGGATGTCGGGGGCCGAGCTCAACGCAGGAAGGTTGCGCCTCAGCCGCCAGCCCACCACCTGGTGTACCGTATAGTGAGGTGAGTTCTCTGGTTTGGTAGCAATCCATGTGTGCATGGAGAAGATTCCCCGCCAATTGAAGGCCCGTGCCGAGTAAACCTGGACCACTGCTTCGGGTGTCTCTGCTGGGTTGGGTGCAATACCCGCGCTATCCCGATTGGCGGTACGGTAATCCTGTCCCAGATTAATAAATCCCCAAGAGGCCATAGGTAAAAGCCCAAAAAAAAGCAGCAACACGACGGTTCGGTACAAAGCGATAAGCAATGGTTTTCTTCGACGGTTGAGAGCGCAAGAGAAGAAGCAGTTAAATATAGTGCTGGATTTCTTGCAGACTCGGGGGGAAGAAGAGCTCCTCAACATTGGGCCTCTTCTGAATCATCCCTTGCTCGTGTTCGTAACGAACCACTGCTTCCAGGGCCGTTCGATTGTCCTTAAGGTTGTAGGGCCAGGGATCAGGACCAAAGAGAGTGTCTTGTTCCTGCATCAATTCCTTCACCCACACCAGAGCAAAACTCCTAGGGTCCCGCATGCGTTGGTAACAAACTGTCTTGGACTTTTGGAAGGCCTGGAGCACGCTCACTGCTACCCAGGGAGACTTCTCCAGTATCTCATTCTTGATCACAACCGTGTGCATCGGGGGATAGATTCCGCTTCTTCTGAAATAATCGATTTCCTCTTCTTTTGGGTTTGGGAAGACGAGTCCCACTTTAGGGGAGCCGGATCTGATGGAAGGTAGCGTCTCCGGGTACATGGCTCCCTCGAGTTCACCGTTCAGGAGCATCTGATCAATGTTCTTTCCTTCCGGGACACGATGGACGTTCATCCATTTTGCCGGCTCAAAAGGAATGTCCTCTTCTTCTTGGCACCACCACTCAATGGTCTTGAGATCCACATCGTAAAAATCCTGCAGAATGCCACGCATCCACAATCCCGCGGAGTTTTGTAAAGTATCCAATCCTACCCTTTTACCGTTGAAATCAGATGGTTTTTCGATGCCGCAACCCATACGCCTGACTATATAGCCGTGGCGAAAGCGGCGATGAGGGAACACGGGGATGGCGGTGAACTCTCTCCCTTTATCGCGGGCGAGAATATAGGCCACAAGTGAGAGCTCACAAACGTCAAATTCCTCATGACGGAGCATCCTGCCGTGCCTCTCTGGGGAAGCCATGGTGAGGACGTTGAGATCGATTCCCGCTGGGGCAACTGTCCCCTCAATCAAGGGCTTGAGCATGTCGTAATCGCCGCACCCCAGAGTGAGTTTTAGTTTGGCCATCCTGGTTCTCCTAACCGATTGCGGTATTCTTCCGGGGTGTCAAGGTCAATCACAACTCCCTCATCTTCCGTCGGGATCTCTAATGTTTCGCTACGATGAGCATGGACCACTGACTTTGCCCCTTGATCCAGCGGTGCATTGAGGAGTTCGGAGAATAGTACGCTTGAGATTAAAACCGGATGACCCCGTTTGCCCCGGTATGAGGGAACGACAATCAGCTTTTTTGACGCGTAAAATTGGTCGATCATCTCGCTGATTAAAGAAGGGTCCAGAAAGGGATGATCCACAAGGTGGACTAGGGCTCCATCGATCTTTTCTCCGGATTTCTCCGTCCCGAGGGCTCTAAGAGCGGTGACCAGAGAAGACAGCTGTCCCTTGGAGTAGTCCTTGTTTATCAGGGTCGTAACGCTAAGGTGATGGATCTTCCGTTGGATCTCCTCCGGGTGATAGCCTAACACAACAATGATCTTGCCAACCTTGCTCGCTCGGAGGTCCGAGATAATCTGCTCAATAAAAGGTTTATCTTTTATGGGTAGCAGGGCCTTGGGGGTACCCATTCGGCGCGATTCCCCCGCAGAGAGAATAATTGCCGCAATCATTATTTTTCGGTTTCATGCCCTGCGCTCGAGAGCCGCTATCCTCGAGTCGGTTCGTCGGCCGGTGATTGATCTCCGAGCAGCTCAGGCTAGCAGGCTGCTGAAAAGACTCATATGCTAGACCGGCCTGCAAACAGCTTTTTTCAACATCAGGCTAGGGAAACATATACTCAATTGGAGGCGATTCCAAATCCGCTTCGACTTTGGTGACTCCCTCGACACCTTCAAGGATGCTTACGATCTCCTCCTGCAAGGCAGGCTGGGTGAGTATCCCCGAAACCCGAACCACCCCCTCTTTTGCCTGAACATGGACGCTTAGATTACGAGTCTTCGGGGAGGTTACCAGGACTGCCTCGGCTCTGGAGCCCACAGTCAGGTCTTGAAAGGCCTGCTCCGACTCAGGCGTTGGTTGATACTCCTCCCGTTTGGCAGCCTCAACGATTAGGTGAGTCGCTGTATCCAGTGTCATGGTCGCGATATTGAGCACCAGGTCGTATCGACTGGCATCTTGCCAGTTGGCGCCGAATACATCCTCCAGCCGGCGGGTCCGGGCTTTATTGACCTGTTCAATGTAACGTTGAGCGGCAACTTCATTCAGCCCTTCGCGAGCCTGGACTTGGGCCACCTGATATTCCATGGTGGCGGTGAGATGGATCTTTAATACATGGCGGATGCCACGTAGGAGCTCGTGACCCAAATGCCCGTGGTAGACCAAATTTCCCCCCTGGGCCACCTCGCACATGGCGGCTTGAAGGGCTACTCGATAGACTCTCAGGCTCTCCCGCCATCGCTCCCACCAATGGGGTGCCGACTCCAGGACCTCGGTAAACTTCGTTTCAGGTATCCCGTAACGGCGGCTGGCCTCCAGCAACACCTCGCGGCTCATGCAACGGTATCCCAGTTCACCAGCAACCCGTTCGGCCAGGGCCGGACCACCACTAAACGCACCGCGATAAATGGTAATGATCGGCATAGACTTACCCTCCGCGAAAAGGTTTAGGACTACTATTTTACTTATACCTAAAGCAATTGTCACGTCTCTCAAAAGACGGTTGTTTCCCGTGGACCCATTTGCTACGGTTATATAGGAAAAGTTTTTAAAGTAAACCCCGTACCACCGAATTACGCCCGTGGCTTTGGGCGTTTTGCTTGCATGGAATTCGGAAAATTCAGGCCCCCACTGAACCACGGAGCATTCTGTCGTTCGACCTGCCCGTTCGATGGGCTCAGGGCCCCTCGATCTTCCTCGGGGTACTTCGAAGTGGGGTGAGCTTGTCGAACCCTGAGGCTCTCGACAGGTGGTACGGGGTAAACCATGACCCCCCGGGAAAAACTCAAAAAGATCCGTGAGGAGCTAAGACAGACTTTTTTAGAACGTAGCGACCTCATCGACGGCGTCCTTTCTGCACTCCTCTGCTCCCAGCATGTGTTGATCGTAGGTCCCCCAGGGACAGCTAAATCTATGCTTGCCGACGAGATATGCCGGCGGCTCATAGGCACAAATTATTTCCAGTGGCTGCTCACACGGTTTACCACTCCAGAGGAGGTCTTCGGGGCAGTCAGCCTCAAGGCCCTGGAGCAGGATGACTACCGCAGGGTGACCTCCCACAAACTGCCCGAAGCCCATATCGCTTTTCTGGATGAAATCTTCAAGGCCAATTCCTCCATTCTCAATGCCATCCTCAGCATCATCAACGAACGCATCTTTCACAATGGGAAGGAGGTGGTCTCGGTTCCGCTACTGACCCTATTCGGGGCTAGCAACGAGCTGCCTGAAGACGATGAGTTGATGGCCCTTTACGACCGCTTTCTGCTGCGGTTCGTGGTTAGTTATATTGCAGAGGATTTCCGTTTCATCAGAATGTTAGAGGCCTCGGAGACTCCGGAACGGACCATCTTCAGCTTGGAGGAGCTTCGGGAGATGCAGTCTGAGGTCCACGATGTCCATGTGCCCGATTATGTCTACCGGACCTTGGCAGACATTCGCAAGGAACTGGGCAAGAAAAATATCGTCGCTTCGGACCGCCGTTATCGCCAGTGTCTTTCCCTGCTCCAGGCCCATTCCTATCTTTCGGGCGAAAACAACGTGTCGGAGAATGACCTCTTCTTCCTTGAACATGCCCTATGGCGCGATCCGGGCGAGCAGTCTAAGGTTCGCTCGACCATCCACGAGCTATTGCTGGGATACGAATGGGAGGTCAAGGAGCTACTTTATCAATCCAGGGAGATGCGCGATTACGCACTACGCCCATGGGAGACCAATGAAATGCGTGCCCATGCACTGTTGGAAGTCCATACGAAACTGCGAAACATCTTGGCCAAGGTGGACCAGATCAAGGAGAAGGCCGAGAATCTCGGTCGACCGCTGGATAAGGTCGGAGCGATTCAAGAAGAGATCAAAGAGATTCAACAGCAAATGCTAGAGAAATTCTAGACAATAAATTCTGGAAGAAAATGACTCTCGCAAAGACGCAAAGGACGCCAAGTCCGGACAAACAGGCAAATCTACATCTTTGCGATCTTTGTAACCTTTGCGTCTTG
>JACZQL010000207.1 GCA_022545745.1 Deltaproteobacteria bacterium
AGCCCGCAGTGCGGGAGATGAGACAGCGAGTGAGATGGATGAAGACTTTCTGCGTGCCCTTGAGTACGGCATGCCTCCAGCGGCGGGGGAGGGTATTGGCATTGATCGTGTGGTGATGCTCTTTACAGACTCTCCCTCTATTCGTGACGTGATCCTCTTTCCATTGCTCCGACCTCAGAGGTGAGTCCACCCAATCTCCGTCATGAGATATGAGCTTTTTATCGGTCTCCGGTATTTGCGCGCCCGGCGCCGCGAGACCTTTATTTCATTGCTCTCGATGATCTCGATCCTGGGGGTGATGATCGCTGTTCTCACGCTGAATGTGGTCATTGGGGTCATGACCGGCTTCGAGGAAGTACTCCGTGACCGCCTGTTGGGAATGAATTCCCATGTGGTCCTGCGCAAGTTAGGGGATCGGATGGTGCGATACAAGGAGCTGACCGAGCGGGTGATGAATGAGGAGGGGGTCTTGTCCGCGGCCCCTATGGTTTACGGGCAGGTCATTTTGACAACGGGGAACCGGATTTCGGGAGTGGTCGTTAGGGGGGTGGATCCGGATAGGGCAAATGGAGTTGTAACCATAGAGGGGTTTATGGAGGCAGGGAGCCTCAAGGATCTAAAGCAGCATCGTGTCGTTCAAGTCAAAGACCGACCCATGGAGTTGCCCGGGATCATCTTGGGCACCCGGTTAGCCTCTGGTCTCGGAGTCTTGGTAGGGGAACCCATCCAGTTGGTCTCTCCTTTGGGTAAACCTGCGGCCTTTGGAATGGTCCCAAAGATCAGGCGTTTCGCTGTGGTGGGGTTATTCAGATCTGGGATGCATGAATATGATAGTAGCCTCGTTTTCATGAATCTTACCGACGCTCAGCAATTCTTTGAGTTGGGAGATTCGGTGACCAGCATTGAGATCCGGGTTCGGGATGTGGACGAGGCCCAGGCAGTGGCTCAGAGAATTCAGCGGAGCTTGGGTCTTCCCTACCTGACGGAGGATTGGTCTCGGCTATGGCCCAATCTTTTTGCCGCGCTTCGCCTGGAGAGGTGGGTATACATTCTGGTTCTTCTCCTCATGGTCTTGATCGCGGCCTTTAATATCATATCCACGCTGATCATGGTGGTGATGGAGAAACGGAAAGATATCGCTCTCCTGCGGTCCATGGGTGCCAATCGTGGGAGCGTCTGGCGAATTTTTTTGCTCAAAGGTTGCGTGATTGGGTTGGCGGGAACACTGCTGGGATCGGTTTTTGGCTATGCCATATGCCTGTTGATTCAGGAGTACCAATTTATCGAACTTCCCAAAGACGTATTCCTGGTCTCGACCGTCCCCGTGAAGATTTCGGGTCTTTACTTTGCCTTGGTATCATTGGTCTCCCTTTTGATCTGTCTCCTGGCTAGTATCTATCCGGCGCGCCAGGCTGCTAAGTTGGATCCGGTGGAAATCATCCGTTATGAGTGAGCGCCCAGGACAACGAGAACAGCTAAGCGCCAAGCGCAGAGCGTCAAGAGCTATTAACCGCAGATTTACGCAGATGGACACAGAAGGCAAAGCGCATGGCGCAAGGCGCTTAATTAGTGACGAGTAACAAGTGCTGAGGACTGAGTGGGCAGGGATGAGAATCGAGAATAGAGGATTGAAGATTGAAGATCGAGGAGGGGTTGAAAGAGAGATCCGGACGCTTTGCGCTCTGCTCTTTGCCAATTTTCATCTGCGGGTATCGGCGAAATTCTGCGGTTAGAACTCTTTGCGGGCTTGGCGCGAAACACTTTTTTGAAATCGTTCTATTGAACATTCTATCGGTAATAATCTAATGTCACAGTTGTTGTCAGTACAGGGCCTTCACAAGTCATTCGTCGAGGGCGAAAAGGAAATCGTTGTCTTGCGAGAACTCGAAATGACCATAGAGGAGGGAGAACGGTTAGCGATAGTGGGTGAGTCTGGTGTAGGCAAAAGCACCTTACTTTATATCCTTGGGACATTGGATCGTCCCAGTGGTGGACAGCTGGTCTATCAGGGGAGGGACCTTTCGTTGTTGCGTGATGAGGAACTTGCCCACTTCCGCAATCAAGAAATCGGGTTTGTATTTCAATTCCACTATCTGCTGCCAGATTTCAGTGCACTGGAAAACGTGATGTTGCCTGCTCTAATCCGCGGCTGGTCATGGGAGAAATCGCGTGAGAGTGCAGCGAGACTCTTGGAAATGGTGGGATTAAAGGACCGCGCTGACCATCCACCAGGAAAACTCTCGGGGGGGGAGCAGCAGCGGGTTGCGGTGGCACGATCTCTGATCCTTGAGCCGAAACTCATTATGGCCGACGAACCTACGGGAGACCTGGATTCCCATACTGGTGAGGAAATCGAAAAACTTCTATTCCGGCTGAATGAGGAAAAGGGGGTGGCGTTGATTGTGGCCACGCATAACTGGCAGTTTGCTCGTCGGATTGGACGACAAATGGAACTTCGAGAAGGTCGCCTGTTCCCTGTTCAGCTGTGATGGGTGCCGGCCCTTGGGGGGCATCATTATGGCAAGGGGCCTTGGCATGTGTAGGTTGTACTTATAGGGCCACGTGGTCCCTGTTATTACCATAGGAGCGCATGTTAGGTGCATGGCAATGGATTCTCGTCACAGCTGAGCTATATGCCACCTTGGATAAGTCTGCAAGGTGTGATAAGCCCCCTAAAGCCGGGCCTGACCCCGGGACAGACGGGGAATTTTTGAACTTTACAAAAGTTGGTTAATTTGTTAGGAAAATTGAATTAGGGTGAGCTACGTAGAGGTGCTTAGCCAATGCACAGAAAAGCCGTTTTAACGATTAAAACGCTTCTTTTTGCCTTCATTTTCTTTACAATTTGTCCCTTCCTCTTCTCATTGGAGGCTAGTGAACCTGTGATCATAAAAGAGATCAGGATCCAGGGGAACCTCAGAGCGGAAGATGATGGGATTCGTGTTCGCCTCAAGGTACGTAAGGGCCAGCTCTTCAAGTCGGCTGTGGTACGTGATGACGTGAAATCCATCTATCAGATGGGATTTTTCGACGATGTGAAAGCGGATCTCTCTTCCGATGGGATTCTCACATACATCGTAAAGGAAAGGCCGTACATCAAAGAGGTCAGTATTCAGGGGAACTCGAAGGTAAGCAATGAGAAAATCGAGGCCGCACTGGGGATCAAGCCGCGAACTATCCTGGACAGGGATAAGGTGTCAATGGGCGTCGAAAAGGTAAGGAAGCTATACAACGATCAGGGTTATGTGAGTGCAAAGGTGGATTTTGCCATCGCAGAAGAAATCAACAATCAGGCGTTGGTGCTTCTGGACATCCGGGAAGGCAAACGCCTTTTGATCCAGAAAATCTCCTTTGAGGGGAACCACGCCTTTTCCGATAAGAAATTAAAAAAACTGATGGCAACGAAACAAAAATGGTTCCTGTCTAAGTTTACGAGCCGAGGGGTATTGGACCGGGACATTCTGACGAACGATATCGCGAAGCTGTCAAATCACTATTATGACCACGGGTATATTGATCACAAGATTGATGAACCCGTGATTTTGCGGCGAAAAAAGGGGATCGAAATTGTCATTCGCATCCAGGAGAAGGAGCAATACCGAGTTGGGAAAGTGGAGGTGGGAGGGGAGTTAGTGGAGGATCCGGAAGGCCTCTTGAAGAAGGTCAAACTAACCACGGGTCAAATTTTTCGGGGAAGTCGGTTGCGGGAGGATATCCAAGCCCTCACCCAGACCTATGCCAATGAGGGGTTTGCGTTTGCTCGTGTGGACCCAGTGACAAGGGTCAATCACCAAAAAAGAGAAGTGGATATTTCTTTGCTCATCAAGAGGGGTCCACCGGTCCATTTTAACCGAATAATCATTGCGGGGAATACCAAGACCAGAGACAAGGTCATTCGCAGGGAGATACGAGCGGTAGAGCAGGAATTGGTTTCCGTTGGAAAGATCAAGGAAAGTGAGAACGCCCTCAACCGGACGGGTTATTTTGAAAGCGTTGCATTGACTACAAAGAAGACCAATAGACCAGACGAGGTGGACCTCCATGTGGATGTCAAGGAGGGCCGTACGGGAAGCATAGGCGGCGGCTTGGGGTTTAGCACGGGGGATGGGATTATGCTCAGGGTGGACGCTGCCGAGAAAAACCTGTTTGGGCGAGGCCACAGTGTAGCAGTCATGGCCGATCTCAGCAAAACTCGTCAAGATTTTCGATTGGCTTTTACCGATCCCTATTTTCGTGATACCCGTGTATCCCTAGGTGTTGATGCCTTCAAAAGCACGTTGGAATTTGATGACTTTACCTCAAATAGAATGGGATGGGGCACTAACGCAAGTTACCCCTTGAGGCATCTAGAGGCACCGTTGTTAAGACGTTGGCTGCCTAGGGAGGGAATGAAGCGCGCGGGCGAGCTCCCTCCCTCGCTGATTGACCGGATGCGCTGGGGCATGTCTTATAGATTGGTTAAAGACGATGTATCTGACATTTCAGACGATGCCTCGCCGGA
>JACZQL010000208.1 GCA_022545745.1 Deltaproteobacteria bacterium
CACCGGGGGCCAGGTGCAGCCGCATTCCGATTGTGGAGTCGGCAGACCCCCACGCGATCGGATCTCCGCTTAGTTCGCCATCCTCCGCATCTTCCCAGGTCCCCTGCCTTCCCGCCACCTCCTTGACTCCGCAAGCGAACCAATCCCAATCGGCACCTTGCTTGCTGCCCGTACAACAATTGATAAGAAAGTACCGATTGGCTTTGTAGTGGACAATAGCGCAGGTTCGCGGATCAAAATAAACCGTGTCTCCTATCTCATTGCCATAAAGGTGAAAATCTTGAGTGAAAAAGAGCCTTACCTGCCGCTCCTTCCCTTCCAGGTTGGTCACCTGGACCTTTTTGATATAGACATCCAAGTCGAAGTCAACCGCGTCACAGCAACGAAGCTCCAACCCCAATGTCTCGTTTTTTAGGAAGACATCCGTCACAAGGCTGTTATCACGATACCTAAGATCCTTTTCCCATTCCGGGCCCATCCAGGAGAAACGTCCATCCACCCATATCCCGAACCGAAACGGGTGTCCCTTGGAATGGTTCTCCTGGCCTATCAAAGGGAAATACACATCCCGAATTCGGTAATCCGAGTCGAAATTAAAAAGGAGATTGCCGTTGCCTATTGGAATGTCTTTGGGCATGGGTTTCCTATGCGGGATTGTCGCCAGGGATGGCTGCTTTCAAAAGATAGCCTATCAAAAACCAACCGCAGCTTTGTGTCTATACTCGCCGACTATCTGCTGATATAGCTCTGAATACTTATTGGCCATACGTGTGATGGAAAAACGATCCTGCACATGTCTGCGACATTCACGAGGATCGATACCATCGATGCGGTCAACTGCCTCAATCATATCAGTCAGGGAGTCCACCACAACCCCTGTTTTCCCGTCCACCACGATTTCCGGAACGGCTCCCTCATTGAAGGCTAGGATTGGCGTGCCGCACGCCATTGATTCGATCAAGATTAATCCGAATGGCTCCCTCCATTGTATAGGAAACAGGGTGGCCCGTGCATGCCGATACCATTGCTTCTTTTGCTCATTGTCGAGCTCTCCGATGTAGATAATCTGTTTGTCACAGTCCAATAACGGCTTCATCACCTTGTCATAATAGTCTTTCTCTACGGGATGTCTGCCAACGTCAACGAGGAGGTTGATAGATTTCGTCAAGCCTTCAAAAAACTCCTGGTCGGTGAGTTTGTTCTGAACACAGCCGGCAATGATGAGCTTAGAACCAGTTTTGTTTGCAAGCTCTATGGCTTTATCCTGTCCCTTGAGTCGAGCTATCCTGCCGATCGTGAATAGATAGCTTCCTTTGTCCGGCTTCGCTTTGAATGGAAAGTCGGTTACTTCAATTCCGTGGTGGATGGTCTTGCATATGTTCAGGAACCCAGAATACTCCCGTTTCTGATATTCGCTTATCGCAACGTAGTACAAGCGGGAGTCTGACAGGGGATTACACCACCGCCGTTGGGCTTCATTCATCACGTTGTCTTGGGCGGGCACGTGAACGGTCATCACGATGGGCTGAGGTGGGTTAAATACACCATCATAAATGTACTCCAACCATTCGTGCATGTGGATGATGTCAATGTCGCCCATTGTTGCCCTTTTCAAGGCCCTCGAAAGGTGCATCTTGACGATATCCTGCCGCATCGGGGCGTCCTGGCTGCAATAGTCACCGATGCTTCGAACGACAGTCACGTATTGCTCCCCGGTCATCCTAGAATCGGCAGAACAGGCGACGATCGACCGGTGACCTAAAGACTGAAGCCCTTTGTGGATATTATGAATGATCGTTTCTACGGGAGCGTAACCAAGCCTTGACTTGATCGGCTTGTTGATTGTTGCCACGTGCAACACAGTCAGCCTTCTAGGTTTCGCCTCTATTCTCACGGGGATAAGAATTTCCTTTTGAGGTGGGAGCTCTTAGAACCCTGATGACGACGCCCTATCCATATGCTATCACCATAGCACCTTTTATTCATAAGTCAATCCGAAGGCATCAGAGGACGGGTGCAGCGTCCTGAACCGAGCTGGACAGAAAATTGATCAGAGTGGCGAACGGCCACCAGAAAGGCTTTGCAGGAATCATGGTATGACAGTAACCGATACTGAGGCCCACCGTGAGGAGGGGTCAAGACGCTTGTTGTCCATAGCGCCCGACTAATTGGTGCCGGATGCTCCGGACTTGCTCTTGGAAATCCTTCTCTTTGGTTGAAATGGGATGGGAGGCCAGCTCTCGATCCAGCTTCGTCAAGTGGATTCCCGAGCCCTGTTGAGTTTTCGCGATGAGGGGATAGGGATGAGTTCAAAGGAAAAAAAGGAGCTTTTCCAGCCCTTTCTCAGCGGTTTTAAGAAGGGATCCGGACTGGGGATGGCCATAGTCTATCAGATCATTCAGCAGCATCACGGACAGATCAACATCCGCAGCGAGCGCAATTCCGGCACCACCATCGACATCTCGCTTCCCATTGAACATTGAGGACTGAGTGCGGGGAATTCAGTCCTCCTGCTTCTCTCCCTTTTTCTTGATCCCCAGAGTCTCCACACGGTGCCTGAGAGAACGATAGGAGACCTTCAGAATCTCCGCTGCTCTGGTCTGATTGCCTTCCGCTAGTTCAAGAGCTTGTTCAACGATCTGCCGCTCAACCTTCTTCAGATACCCCTCCAAATCCAAACCCTCGCCGGCAGAAAAGTGGGGCAGGGCGAGCTCATGAGCGCCAACCTGCCCGCGCACTTTCTCAGGCAGTCTTTCCTTTTGAATAAACTCACTGGTCTCCAGAGTAGAGGCTCTTTCTATAACATTCTCCAACTCTCTCACATTACCGGGCCAACTGTACTTCTCAAGGCAAGCTAATCCTTCCTCGGTCATTCCCCTGATCCTTCGACCCAACCGTTCATTGTATTTTTGGATAAAGTGCCGCACCAAAGGAACGATGTCGGGCCTTCGGGCACGCAGAGGGGGGATGTGTATGGGAATGACAGCTAACCGATAGTAGAGATCCTCCCGAAAAGTCCCCGCTTCCACCCCCTTCTCCAGGTCTTGGTTGGTGGCCGCAATCAGGCGCGCATCGATGAAAATTTCATTGGTCCCCCCGATTCTTCGAATTTTCTTTTCTTGCAAGGCTCGCAGAATCTTGACCTGCATGGAGGGGACCATTTCGCTCACTTCGTCCAAGAACAGGGTCCCTCCAATGGCCGCTTCAAAGAGACCCTTTTTGTCTTTCACAGCACCTGTGAAAGACCCTTTCATGTATCCGAAAAGCTCAGACTCCAAAAGCGTCTCTGGAAACGCTCCACAGTTAATGGAGATAAAAGGGGACTCTGCGCCAAGACTGGCCTGATGAATGGCCCGGGCCACAAGCTCCTTTCCTGTTCCGCTCTCACCTGTTATGAGCACTGGTACGTCCACTCTTCCGACTTGTCCTATAAGTTTGCAGACCTCTTGAAGCATCGGAGAGTTGCCGACAATTGCGCAGGTTACGCTGCTACCTTCCACATCTCCCGGGAAATCTACCAACTCCCCTTTTGTCTCAAGTCTTATACCTAGTGCTCTTTTTATTGAATCGATTAGCTTTGGGTTATTAACAGGGCCGATAATACAGTCAAAGGCGCCGAACGTCATAGATTCAATTAGATACCTTGCACCTTTTACCTCGGTTAGTACTATTACAAATGATTTCTCTTTAAGCCTGCTCAGAGCACCTATGCCGATTGTATCAACGTCGAGTAATGTAACTTCTGGGTAGTTAGATTTATTTACTTCACTCAATACAGATAATTCAGCAATTCCGTTTAGGGTTTGTTGTATCCCTTCTGATAAACTTGAATTCTTTGTAAATAGGGTAATATTTGTACTCATTTCTTACTCTCTGTGTGTAACAAAAGTATACAGCGTGATTATTATGTAATCAAGAAAATAATATACATTTGTGTAACTACCTGTTAAATCTACGATTTTTTGCTGTGGCATTTAATTTGCATCATTCTATCAGGATATTTAATCATAATACTTATAGCTAAATTTAGAGGATACAGATAATTTGGATGTAATACTTATAACAGCGATTGTACTTGCGGCTTTTCTCGCATTGAATATTGGGGCTAATAATTCCGCGGCTTCAATGGCTACGGCTTATGGTGCTGGGGTTAGAACCAAAAAACAGGCAGTAATTATTATCGCTGTATTCGCATTATTGGGAGCATTGATAGCAGGAGCTCCAGTTGTAAATACTATAGGGAAAGATCTAGTTCCAAGTGAAGTACTATCATCTCATATTGGCCTAGTTTTAATTATTTTTGTAATTGCCTCGGTTTTTGTTACTTGGGCAAATGTTGCGAAGATTCCTATTGCAACTACTCACGCAATTGTATGCGCAATAGCAGGAGTGGGCTTATATTCAAGCGCACTAAATACGGATAAGTTTTTCGAGATATTAGTTTGGTGGGTGGCTGCTCCACTTGTAGCCTGGATTATCAATTTCCTGGTGGCCAAGTAC
>JACZQL010000209.1 GCA_022545745.1 Deltaproteobacteria bacterium
TTTTGGCTTTTTTCCTTCGTCTTTGTCTTTGTTTCTCATCTCACTTGAAACTTCAAGACTTTATTCCTGTGATTTCAAATCCGACCTCAAAATCTAAAATCACAAATCTAAAATCTAAAATTACATTAATTGTCCCTCGCCTTGATCAGTCATTCACGATGTTGATCTCAGTCCTCACGCCATTCTTTCTCAGCGCTTCCAAATATTCCTGTTGAATTTCCGGCGGTTCCTCATCGAAGGGGATCATATAATGGAGCGGCGTCCGATAGCGATCCTGGCTGAACTTTGGGCTTCTGCCTCGCATGGCGAAATGTCGCATGGTGGTGTGGCCGGTATTGAAGTGACCATGAAACATGAGATCCCCGGGTGAATAGATGGATCCGGGGCGGATTTCGAAACGCTGGCGTGGTTCGTCTTCGCGCCACACCATGGCAAAGCCTGTCCCCTGGGTTACCGTGACCATGGCGCCAGCGCCGTGCCGGTGAAAGGTGCTGCGGCTACCTACGGGAATTTGCTGTATGTGGCAGCCGTAGACGGTCCCCGCCAAACCAAAGCGCATGATGCGGACCCCTTTGCCCTTCATGGGGAAATCATCCAGAGCGAAGGCGTTTACGTCGGGGATAAGGTTCGTCTCCCAGCTGCGGATCGTTAGCTGCACGTTATGTTTAAAGAAATCCGGCTCGTTGCTAAAGCGATCATGGAACTGAAAGGGATTACGAAAGATAAAATCTTCGTTATGAAACAGGTTAATCAAGTGCGGCAGATTGGTGCCCGCCAGAAAACGAACCGGCTCGTCCTTTGAGACGTTGAAGTGTTGATAGGAAACGTTCAGGGGAAGGGCAAAGATAGCACCCGCGCCCCACTCGAAGGTTCGTTTGGCGTTCTCGTCGTGCCAGAGGGTCGTCGCACCCCGACCTCTGGCCACGTAAATAAGGGTTTCGAACAGATGGCGCTGGGGTAACGTCTGGCTCGTGGGAGGGATCTCGCACACATAAGCGTCCGTATCGTCCTGTTCGCCCATGTTGAGATAACATCCCAAGACCCCCATCCGTTTCCACGGCTTGACCTCGACGGTTTTGAAGTCCTCCAGAAAATAGCCTCGGATGACCGGAAGCCCCTCCTTGGACAAAAACGCCTCATAGGGCGTTGCACCTAAATCGATTTTGTCCCTGATGGGAAGTTTCATGAATCGGTTGCCTCCCTTTGTATTAAGTTCGCGTCCCAAACTAGACCCAATCGAGGACCCGCGTCAATAGCGACCTTTCGCTGTTTCTAACTCCTAAATAAGGTTGCTTTTTCTTCGCGTCTGAACTAATGAAGCCTATCAGATAAGGAGGTCGGTTCACCATGGCAGGAACTAACCTTTCCGACACAGTTGCAGAGTATCTTATTGCAAAAAATGTCCGGTACATCTTTGGAGTCCTCGCCCATACCTCGTTTACGCTGGCGGATGCCATAGCCAAACGTCCTCAGCTCCGCTTCATTAACACGCAGCATGAAGGAGGCGCCGGAAACATCGCCCTCGGTTACGCCCGCACCACCAAGAAGCCGGCCGTATGCCTGGTCTCGGCAGGCGGTGGCGCCACCAATATCGCAACCGCTGTGGCTCAAGCCCATAAAGAATCCGTTCCTCTATTCGTCATATCCTCCGAGATCAACACAACCTCCAACGCTAAAGGCTTCTTTTCTTCTTGGCATGGAATAGAGCATACCAAGCTCTTCCAGCCCATCACCAAGCAGAGCATAAAGCTCGAGAGGCCAGAAGAGATCGGCACTGTGTTGGACTCCCTCTTTAGTCAGACCACCAGAGGGAGACAGGGACCCGTTTATCTCGGTATTCCCGCCGACCTGCAGGCTGCGGTTCTCCCCGAGCCGGTGCAATTTTCGAGGACGGGTGATCTCTTGGCCCCTTCCATTGATTCTCGATCGGCGGAATCGGCCGTGGATCTGCTCCTCAAGGCAAGCACGCCCGTGGTTCTTTGCGGTACAGGTGTCGATTGGTCCGGCGCTGGAGAAGAGGTACGGGAACTGGCCGAACTCTTGGATCTCCCGGTGGCCGTCAGCTACACCGCCAAAGGAGTCTTTCCCGAGAATCATCCTCTCGCCCTGGGATGCCTCGGCGTGGGCGGAAGACCTTACGCCCGTAAGTTTTTCCTCGAGTCCGATCTGATACTGGCGTTGGGAACAACCTTCAGCGAAGGGACAACCCTTCGCTTCAGCCAAGAAGCGATTCCTGAAAGGGCCAAGATCATCCAGATAGATATTGACCCGCAGGAGCTGGGGCGGAACTATCCGACGCAACTTTCAATCCAAGCGGATGCAAAGGCGGCTTTGCGCGCCATCATCGACGGCATCAAGAACAAAACGCCATCGGCTCAAACCACCGCGGGTAGACGAAGGGCCCAAGAAATCCAGGAGGCAAAGCAGGCCTGGCTGACGGATCGTAAAGAAAAGGTCGCGAGCCAAGGCATCACCAAGGACTCCGTTCTTACAACTCTGAATGAACTGTTGAAGGGCAACGAGACCCTGGTTGCCTCCGGCACAACGGGCGAGGTGGTTCGAAATATCGACGCATGCATGCCCATCATTCACGCAGGCGAGTTCCGTGCCATCGGTACGGCGCTGGCCACTTCCCTCGGCGTCAAGCTCGGACTCCCGGACGCGCGTGTCGTTTGCATCACCGGTGACGGCTCCTTCATGATGGAACAGCAAGAGCTTGCCACGGCCCGTCTTCATAACATCCCGGTTCTGGTCCTCGTGCTGCGCAATAACGCCTACGGCGGGATGAAACGCGATCAGATCAAAAACCACGGCGGAAGGGTCATCGGCACCGATCTCTTCGTACCCGATCTCGCCCGCCTAGCGGAGCTTTTTGGCGGCAAAGGCTACACCGTGAATCGAGTCGAAGAGATAAGACCCGTCCTCCAACAATCACTGGAATCTGATGATTTTGTCGTCGTCGATATTTTATTGGATCAATGACGGGAACCCCCACGGACGTTTCTCCGGTTAGGTCCGAGTGGGACCAGGATTCGGGCGCGTTCATAGGTGAACCTGACACACGAACAAAGGAGGACAAACCAATGAAGATAATTGACGCGGATGGTCACATCGAAGAGAGCAATAAGGACATCAAAGCCTTTTTGCCTGCCCCCTATAACAAACGGGCAGGTTCTCTATTGGCTGGCCTTGGATTGGATGCCAGGATGGAAGGCCGATTCGATAAGATTGAGGCCAGCGATATATCGGTTCGCTTAAAAGACATGGACCGTGAAGGCATTGATATTTCTGTGCTCTTTCCCACTACCAGCTTTGCCCTGAGCAAGGTCTTTGAACGGGAGTACGCCATCGCCTACGCGCGTGCCTACAACGACTTCATTGCCAATTACTGTAAACAAAGCCCGCGGCTCAAGGCCGTCGGCCTTATCCCCTTTCAGGATGTGGAAGCGGCAGTCCAGGAAACGAACCGGGCCATCACTGAACTGGGTTTGGCCGGGATTGCTGTTGCCACCCAGGGGATGAAGGAGCACCTGGGATCACAGACCTTCTGGCCGATATACGAAGAGATCCAGCGCCTCAACGTCCCACTTTGTGTCCATAATCGGCGTGAGGGCCCTCCTGGAGAAAATCGTTTTGATAGTTTCCTCTACATGCACACCATCGGCCGTCCAACCGAGAGCGTCCTTCAGTTTGTAGGTCTCGTTTATGGCGGTGTCCCGGAGAGGTTCCCAAAATTAAGGACTGCCTTTATGGAATGCGGCGTAGGGTGGGTGCCCTATTGGATGGAGCGGATGGACGAAGAATGGGAAAAGCGAGGAAAGGCGGAGGCCCCCCTCTGTAAACAATTGCCAAGCGAGTATGTTACCAACGGCAACTGGTTCTTTGCCACCGAGCCAGGAGAAAAGATGCTACCTTATGTCATTGAAAGGATAGGTAACGATAAGATAGTGTTCGGCTCGGATTATCCCCATTGGGACTCGATGTTTCCCCATGTGGTCTCTACCCTCCGTGGGCGAAAGGATATCTCAGATAAGCCTAAGCAAAATATCCTATCGGACAATGCGACAAGACTTTATGGATGGAGCAGCTAGGGAACAGGGAGGCAACAGGCGCCAGGCTGTGCTCCTGGCCGTCCCAAAGTAAGAGCGAATAAGATGGCAGCAAGCGAAACAGTCTTGGGTATCGGTGTGATCGGCCTCGGTGGTGCCGCCGTTGCCATGGTCCCGAAGTTCGTCAAAAACCCCCGCACTCGTATCGCCGCCGCAGCGGACATCGATGCTGAGATCTTGGGCAGGTTCCGAAGCGACTTTCCCGATGCAGAGGCCCATAAAAACGCTGACGGGTTGTGCGAGTGCAGCAAGGTGGACCTGGTCTACATAGCGACACCCAACCGATTCCACGCCGAGCATGTGCGCATGGCCTTGGAAAGCAAGAAACATGTTCTCATTGAGAAGCCCATGACAATCGACATCGCCGGGTCGAAAGAGTGGGTCGCCT
>JACZQL010000210.1 GCA_022545745.1 Deltaproteobacteria bacterium
CGCACAACTTGTGAAGCCTTCTACCAGACCTCTCTGCAAACTTGATTGGACGCTCACATTCATCACAGAACAGGGGATGCAGTACCATCTTCCGTTCTCTATTCTTCATCAGGCAAACACCACACTGCGACATTCCAGCTTCCACCTTGCGGCCACACTTAACGCAGAGTCCAAGGCGTTTACGCACTAGGTAATAGCTGCGTTGGTATTCGGCCAGTGTGTGCTTGGACTCCACAACCCTATTCCTTGGCAAGGCGGGGCATTTTTGTCAAATAACTGGTTCCAACGAGTTCACTCACATGCCCTGGAACATAATGAACCATTAAATATCACCTGGTTACAGACTGGCACTCCTTTTGCTCCAATCTCCTCCAAACAGGTCTCAAATGAAAAAGAAGATCCTCATAGTGGAAGACGACCAGGATCTGCGCCAGACTCTGCAGATGCATTTGGAGCTACTAGGCTATGACTCCATTTTGGCTGTAAACGGTAAAGAGGCCGTGGATTTGGCCACTTCTCAAGTGCCAGATCTCATCCTAATGGACCTCATAATGCCTGTGATGGATGGCCTTCAAGCTACCCGTCTGATCCGTGAGCATCCCAACACGGAGTCCACCCCAATCATAGCCATGACTGCAAAGGTCACCAGTGAAAACAAGATAGAATGTTTGCAAAGTGGTTGTGACGGTCACATTGCTAAGCCATTCACGTCTAAGCAGTTGGTTTCCATTATTGAGAAGCTGTTGAAGCAGAAAGGTAGCCTAAGAACTCTTTCCCCATAGTCCTCTGTTCTATTCCTGGTCTCAGATGAAAAGGAAGATCCTCATAGTGGAAGACGATCTAGATATCGTTGACCTTTTGCAGAGTCAAGTTAAAGCTCTAGGCTATGACTCCATTGTGGCAGGCAACGGCAAAGAAGCTGTGGACATGGCCACTTCTCAATTGCCCCATCTCATCCTGATGGACATCATGTTGCCTGTGATGGATGGGCTTGACGCTACCCGCCAGATCCGCCAGAACCCAACGACCCGTTCCATTCCGATCATAGCTGTAACTGCATTGAGTAGTCGAAGGGACAAGGAAAAGTGCCTCCAAAGTGGGTGTGACGATTACCTTTCGAAGCCATTCACCCAATTCACCCGTCTGCAACTGGGCTCCCGTATCGAGAAGCTGTTGAAGAGCAGCGAAAAACAACAAACGGCGTGATCTCAGCTTCCAACCTGTGGGAGTGAGCGGGATATGGAGATGGATGCATGAGTATTAAGCGATTGATAAAGACTGAATCTGGACAATTTTACCATCCTTTCGTACAGTTTCAATTTCTGATTGCAATTATCATCTTTATTGCTGGGATTGCCATTCATCTATTCGCTAACTACAGGAAAGGCGTTTATGACGCCGATGTTAAGGCAATTCTAGAAAACGCCGCTAAAGCTCAAGCGGCCTACTACAGGGATAACGGTACATATACAGCTAATATTGACAGCTTGACTGGCTTTAATCAGAGCGACAACGTAACTATCGTCGTGGAGGCAACTGAGACCAACTATGTGATTGCTGGCAAGGTAACAAATGGCTGTGAAGCTGAAACTGGCACCTGGTTTATAAGCAGCACCACGGGGGCCATCGACGGGACGCCGTGTTCTCGACCATGAGAGGTTGTGGTATATCTTCTGGTGGGCTTTTTAAGGTGCTATTGCCCACAGCCCTCTATTCTGTTCCCTCGCCTTTTGTTCGTAGAGTCTGAACTCATCCATGTACTTGAACGGGAATCTGGTATAGGCAAACCCATACCCCTGCTTGATGATCTCAGCGTTGAGGAAGGTGCCATCTTCCAAGAACACGTAGGCGAGGGTCCTTCTGTATTTGTCTTTGTGTCCAACGTGGGCGTTGGCCTGGTCAAACTCCAAACTCACCCTCTTACCTTGGACCATTTTCATTGAGGGGGTTGAGGACGAGTTTAAGGGTCAAAATGATGGCAAATCGGTGGCAAAGGGTACCGACCCAGAATAAAGTGGTAGCAAAGTGGTAAAAACCGGATGGAAAGAGGAGCAGATTATGCGTAAGCCATTGAATTGGGTGGCGCGCCCGGAGGGACTTGAACCCCCGACCTACAGATTCGAAGTCTGCCGCTCTATCCAGCTGAGCTACGGGCGCAAATTAAATTTCAAATATTTTCTTCTTTTATGCCGCGAGGTGGTTGAAGAACAGGTTCCACCGCTTCATTGCTCTTCCCATCCTGTTCCTCATTTCCCTGTGTGGTTGGATCGGTAGGTTTCACCCATTTACCATTTTTCTCAGGCACTGCATTCTGACCACATGTATTGCCGGCGGCAAAGCCCATAGCAGTTCCAGCAAATTTATAGACAAGGCCCAGCCAGGGCATCCCGAACGCGCTTCCCACAATAGTGCCAAGGATCGTCCCTGTCAAACTTCCTACTCTAGCCCCATCCACACGATCGGGACATTTTTTCTCAGATGAATTTTAGTTTGAGGCAACTGATTCTGAGCGCTTTGGGTTTACAGATGGGTGATGAGTTGAAGCGACCGGTTCAGGCTTAACTGGTTTTTGGAACCGCAGGGCGCAACCCTGTGAAGTGATTAACGCAAGGACCAGGAACCAAACAAGAGACATGGGCCGCCGGATCATTAATTCTTCCCGTAATGCTTAGGGCTTGGAACCACCCGACCCTAGGAGGTCTAAGTCGCCTCACGGAAATAGACGACACGGATCCCCTTCTCGTGAAAGAACCTATAGAGATCCCGAGGGATCGTTTGGTCGGTAAGGAGCATGGACCGCGTCGGCAGGAAAAAACCGGGAACGGTTAGGACCAGTCTATCCTTCGGTCCCCCTTCGGCCGATGGGAAACGGTGTTTTTGATAGGTTGTGCCCTTTCCCATGGCTACCAATAGGGTGGAGAGAATCTGACGGGCGGATAGGGACTCAAGATCAAGCTCCACCACTTTCATCTCTTCCTGTTCACTCAATGCCTGCTTCACGTCAGGGTTCACCTTGCCGAAGAAGATCCCGAATTTCTTACCTTCTAAGACAAACCACCTATCCAAGGTGGTGTTGAGCCGCATGCCCTTTCCCAATGAAACGGACATCTCATGGGCAGTGGAGAATCCGATCTCATAGGTACCAAGGATCGCGTCTACTAGGACCTCCTTGTCACTCGGCCAAACTTCAATCGGTCCAAGGTCATCAAAGTCCTCATTGGGTAAACTAAGGGATTTCTTCGCTAGGGGCGATCCTGGAACGACTATCTCCTTCAGTCTCAATCCTTTCATGGATAGGTATTCTTTCAGATAATCCGGGGTTGTGTTGGAGCCGTCGGCAAGGCTGATAATCCACATTTCTTGTCCGCCGCTGCCCTCGCTCTGGTCGGTGATCATCCATTCCCCCTTGACCTGTACCGCTACCCCTTGGTCCTGAACCACCACCGGCCGATTGTTGGGCAGACTTTGGAAACCCAAATGCGAGAAAAGAGTCACGGCAGCCTCATGGAGAGAACTCCCCTTCTTGACCGGGACCACGCTGACCTGGGGGTTCTCTGATTGGAGCTCCGCCTGAAGCGACGGGCTGATTCTCTCTTCCAGGTTCAAGACAACCCTCTTTCCCAATTTCGAGTTCTGAATGACAGGGAAAAGGCTCCGATCGATGTAAACCGTTCCTTCCTTAACCGCCAATGTTTCCTCCCCCTCACGATTCATCTCATTACCCACCACCCCAGCAATTTTTTGCAAGAGATCCAGGTTTTCACTCACTGGTAGTTTTAGCCCGTAATCGAGCCCAATAAACCCAAGCTGTGGGCTCAGGGCCCCCATAGGAGGCGCCCCCTTTTGCAGGAAAGGCAGGAGAATGGCCTCACCCACATAGAGGAGATTCCAATTTTGCTTGCGTCGGTTCAGTCTTTTGACCTGTTCAAAGGCACTGCGAATTGCCTTTCTGCCACGAAGCCCTTGTTGGTCGCGCAGGATCTTGAATAGATGTTCCCCTCGCTTGATCCGGTAGATCCTTGGGTCACCTCTACCCGATGGAATCTGTATCCCTAGAAATTCATCGGGTCGAATGGGGATAAAAATCACATCTCCTACCCTCAGCACATCTGGGTTTTTGAGCTGCGGGTTCAGTGACCCGATGAGCACCAGATAGCGCTGAAAGTTTTTTCCCGGGAGGCCCTTTTCTTGAATCAGAATCTGCCACAGGGTATCTCCAGAAACGATTTTTCTGTCTTCCCCCTCCACAGATCTTCCCTGGTGTCCGCGCGTCTTGATGGTCTTTCGGAACCTGAGCTGCGCCTTGCCTTCTCCCAACCCACCTACCATCCCCTCCTGGCCATGCACCCCCATGGGGAACCCCATGCTCAAAAGCAAGCCAAGAATGAGGGCCATACCTCGCTTCTTGTCCACACAATTCATCGAACCTTCCATAAGGTCCCTCCTGGAGTGTCTTCAAGGGCAATGCCCTTTTCGCTTAACTCATTCCGGAT
>JACZQL010000211.1 GCA_022545745.1 Deltaproteobacteria bacterium
CACCAGAGAGGCTCCGTGGCCATTACCCAAAGAAACGGCGTAACCCACGGGCGGGGCCGTCGCCTTCAGTTCGTGCAGGCCAAGTTGAGTTGAAAATCCGTGGGTGGTAAAGACGTGGAACCCGTCGCCTGTAAAGTTAGCGGCACCCAGTTTCCAATTCGTATCCGTTACCCATCGAATCGGGGGGCCCACCACTTCCGTAGCCTCCGTTCGTCCGAATGCAAGATCCAAAACCCACTTCATTGGACCCAGGTAATCGGCCAGTGGCTCTGCTGCAGGGTTCCACGTCGCAAATACCAGTCCGTGATAAGTATCGACGGTAGCCTGGTAGAGTCCGTTTCTGCTCTTGTCTAGCTTCCCCTGATAAGCTTCAAAAAACGGGACGGCAATGAGTTCTCCTACTTCATTATAGGTCCAACCGTGGTAGCCACATATAAACTTAGCGGTGGTGCCGAGATCCTCTCCGCAGATTTTCCTGCCTCGATGACGGCAGACGTTGAGAAACACTCGTATCTTACCGTCCCGACCCCTCGATACGATAACGGGGTCCTCTCCCATTTGGCGAGTAACGAAATTTCCCGCCTGGGGAATTTCTGACTCGTGAGCTACATACAACCAGGTCCTGGCAAAAAGGCGCTCCAACTCCAGACGATAAATCTCGGGGTCGGTAAAAATGCGCGAACTCACCAACCCCTCTGCTGGCTTGATCAAATCGTCTAATGTTATAACAGCCATGTTGTCAGTCGTCCGTCCCTGCTGAAAACCCACCCAAACCTTATATCCCGACATGACCTATATGAGGCACGAAAGAGAAAGCACTGGCTGACTATATTGAACCGCCCGTGGCTTTGTCAAGTTTCTGTGGAACTTCGAATTTCTTCTACCAACATCGTGACTCGCGGATTTGCGGGTGGAGACATAGTTATGGTAGAAGCTAGCCAAGGAAATCCGCAGGAGGCAGAATGGCACAACTTGGAATGGTTGGTGTAGGCGCTATGGGGAGTTCGCTTTTGGGGCGTTTGAGACTGGCAGGTTTGGATGTGACTGTGTACGACCGCGATAGTGCGGCCCAAGAGAAGGCACGTTCCATGGGCGCACAGGGCGTTTCTTCTGCTGCAGCGGTTGCTGAAGTATCGTCGATAATCGATGTGGTGGTGAGGACTAACGAGGAGATGTTGGATTGCATGCTGGGAGAAAAAGGCGTTCTGACGGGTGCCAAAGGTGGCACCCTAGTGCTCCTCCACAGCACTATTCTGCCCAAGACCACAAAGAGAGTCGCTGAGGCAGCTCGGGAAAAGGGCGTGGACGTCATTGATGCCTGTATGGTTGGAGTCCCTCGCGTCGTGCAAAAGGGTGAAGTTAATTTCTTAGTAGGAGGCCCCGCTGAACTTGTGGAGCGTGCGCGCCCACATCTACTCACTATGGGTAAAGCCGTGATCCATATGGGTCGATTGGGTGCCGGCAATGCAGCAAAGCTGATTAAGAACCTGGTGACTGGTTCGGAGACCTTGATTCTCCATGAGGCGGTCAAGATCGGGGAGGCCTGTGGCATCAAGTATTGTGATGCACTCGCAATGATGAAACGGGTGTACTCTGACAGCCTGATCACTCACTGGGAAGAGAGGTTTGACCCTTCGGGGGCAGATTCCACGCCTAAGGTCGGGTTCAACCTCTACGATAAGGACATGCCCCTGGCTGCCCAGGTGGGACGGGAATCTGGGGTTGAGATTCCCATCACCGAGCAGCTAGTAGCTGCCGGACTACGACTCATGAAGACCAAGAGTAAGGCAAGCTAGTTTGCTAAATTGTGCCAAAGTTAATATATATAAATTAATGACTAATTAGCCAATAACTAATGTATTACATTAAATAAGATTTGCCTCCATTTGGATCCTGAAACTTGGTTGGCCCCTGAGCTTAGTTCTCCCAGCCGGTCTCGCCTGCAATGATGAATGACCCAGAGATTGATTTCGTCCACACTGGACCTGGTACGTTAGCCGGCAGATATTTGAGGATGTTCTGGCAGCCTGTCTATCGGGCTCAGGACCTTGGGGTCGGCCGGGCCGTTCCTATCCGCATCATGCGCGAGAGCTTCGGCCTATACCGGCCTATCACCACCCTGTCTGCCAGCACCTAGCCCGGCATTTCGGACCTCAACTTTTCCCTAGCTCTCGATCTCACCGAACCAGAATATATAAATAACACGGCTGTGATGGCACACCAGGACCCGCAAAGGGCGATGGCCCATGGCGTCCCCATAAGGGTTGCAAGGCTGCCTATCAGGAGGGTTCCAAAGGACCAAAGACCTCGATCCATGAACAATAGGCTAAGGACTCGTCCAAGAAGGTGCGAGGGCGTTTCCATCTGAAGCCTTGCGTTGAGCATCGAGCGGAAGGTCATCTGGCTGGCTCCCACGAGAGTCAAGGAGGCCATGGAGAGCACCATGGAGCGGGATAGAGCAAAAAAAATAAGAAAGACGGAAAAGATAATCGCAGTGATAAATAACACGTAATTGCGTAGGTGAAATTTTCCCATGGAAGCCAGAAAGAGACCCGCAATCACTGCGCCTATGGCTGGAGCGGAAAGGAGAAGGCCGAAGCCTACGGCACCCATGTGAAGAATTTCCGTTGCAAAAATGGGGAGGAAACGAGAGTAAGGAGACCCCACGAGCGCAAGGATATAGGCCATCAACATGGCGGCATACATACGATGGTTGGATCGGACATCTTGAAACCCCTCGCTGAACTCAGACCAAAACCCCTCAGGGCGTTCATCCTTTTCCCATGGCGGTAGATCCATCATCCAGAGGGAGACGATAATGGCTGAGAAA
Source organism: Deltaproteobacteria bacterium (assembly GCA_022545745.1). Next base: position 2,831 of record JACZQL010000211.1, read on the forward strand.
CTCAGTGCGTTAATAAAAAGGCATCCAGCCACGCCAATGATGCTGATCAGCACTCCAGCGAGGGAAGGGCCAACAATCTTGGTAAAGTTGGCGAGTGAGGAATGTAAGGCCACTGCATTGACGATCTGGTCACGGGGGATAATGATCCGTATCAACGAATGACGAGCCGTCTGGTGGATCGAATTGACGGCTCCTAAAATAACAACCAGGACCAGAATTTGCCAATACTGTATAAGATCAAAATAGACCAATGCCCAAAACAAGAAGGCTTGCCCCATGGCTAGACCCTGGGTGACAAGGAGGAGTCGGCGCCTATCGGTCCGGTCGACAATAACGCCGCCCACCGCGCTTAATAGGAGACGCGGGAGGGCTTGACAGAAACCGACAATTCCCAGTAGGAGCGCCGAGTCTGTGAGCTGCCAGACCAACCACCCCTGGGCCATAACCTGCATGAAATCACCCGTATGGGACAGGGCGGTGCCGATCCAGAGGAGCCGGAAGTTGCGATAACGCAGTGAACTCAGGAGCATAAAATTAGGTTAAGAATAGCATCAGCTCAAAAAATCATGTAACTCAACTGCCTATTCTATTTGCAAAAAGGATACTGCACCGAGAAACGGGGAAGGGGCAGATTTTTCCGTGTTATGGTAACCGCAGTAACTGGAAATGATGAGAGAGGTAATCTTGCGGCTAAAGTTTTCCCTGCAATCTTAAATGCTCAATGCGCTGCCGGATGAGTTCTCCAATGTCGCCGTCCCGTGGGGAATTTTGGATCGGAAGGGGGCTTGCACCTAAGTGAGAGAGTTTCTCGTTTAAATCAGCAAGTTCTAGGTGGAATGTTTTGGAAGTCTCAATGAGCTTTCCGCAGTCAAGTATCGTTTGGTCGATGGTGTCTAATGCTTCACCGAGCTTTATCTTTTGGTTTTCGTACTTCTCTGTTAAATTCTTGACGTTGACTTGAACGATTTCTTCCTCTATGGGGCGAATTCGCGTTTGAATATCCCTCTTCATGTCAAGAAGCGCCTGGAGTAAGCGTTCGAAGGAATGTTCCTTCTGCACCAGACTTTCATCAATCGGCACTGGGTCCTCCGTTTTTTGAATATAAGGGGTCACTAGAGATACGGAGATCGTTTTTTTGACAGTCGAAAGAACTTCCTCTGTTTCTTGAAGTTTTTCATCCAGCCTTTTTTCCTCGGTAAGGAGTCTTGCCAATTTTTCAATGGATTCGAAGGAATTCATACAGGAATCTGGGTAACACTTCCCTAAACAGAAAGCAAGAGAGGTACGTAAGCAGCAATGGTTTGGGGAGATTTTTGGCAATGATTCATAAAAAATCAGGTTTATTTGGGTTGTTCCACCAAATCTGTTTATAAACTGTGGATAAGTCGACCGCATACCACGTTAGCTGGCTAAAAATAGCGTGTGCCAGCGGAATGCTCAAATGGTAGGCGAAGGAAATGTTGTAATATCCACAACTTATGTAGCCATAGAGAAAGTGGATACGCTCTCCGATCGGTCATATCTCATTCGCTCCACCCATAGAAAACCTGCAGCATCTTAAACTCACACGGGATGGTATCGACGGATCTATCCCAACCAGAACCCGTGGCGTTAACCCTCTCAAAGGGAAGTGGGTTAAAA
>JACZQL010000212.1 GCA_022545745.1 Deltaproteobacteria bacterium
GTGAGTTTGAGGGACGGGTAAAGCTGATGCCGATTCAACCGCGGAACGTCCAGACCTTTTGGCCAGAGGGTAATGTCTTGTTAAGGCGTGGTAAAACCGATCCGCTTTGCGGAATTCCTGACTATAACGGCCTGGTTCAGATCATTCCCTTACCCATAAGCGGTAAGGAGAAAAGGGGATAGTTTCATGTCCTTGAATGGGCGAAAGCCAACCAGCACGAGGCGTCTCTCGGTACAAAAGATTCGTGGACAACAAGGTGAGTGCGGTGAAGACGTCGTCGTGGTCGAGGAGCCGTTGGAGATCAGGTTGATCTCCGGTCAGGGTAATAATCGGACGGAGAGGAGTATCTCTGTCACGATGCGAACACCTGGCCATGATTTCGAGCTGGCGGCTGGGTTTTTATATACGGAGGGAATCGTTCAAAGCCCAGCTGATATTGAAGACATCGCGTATACTGGTTCGAGACGGAAATTGGGCCAGTGCAACACCATCGGCATCCATCTCCATCCCAAGGTTAGATTCGATTCTGATCTCCTTGAAAGGCACTTTTACACCACCTCGAGCTGCGGGGTATGCGGCAAGGCTACTTTAGAGGCCCTGCGCATTAGAAACCGTGCTGCGCTATCAAACAACGGGCGTAAGATATCCACCGAAACGATTAGACTAGTGGCCGAACGACTCCAACCCGCCCAAGAGGTATTTCAGGAAACCGGAGGCCTGCACGCTGCGGGTCTATTTGATCCCTCCGGTAACCTGACCAGTCTCTACGAGGACGTGGGAAGGCACAATGCAGTGGACAAGGTGATCGGTGAACATCTGCTGAAAAATAGACTGCCTCTCCACGACTTTATTCTAATGGTCAGCGGCAGGGCAAGTTTTGAGATCATGCAAAAGGCCCTGATGGGGGGTATCCCTGTTGTGGCTGCGGTAAGCGCCCCTTCAAGCCTGGCGGTGGACTTGGCCAACAACTTTAACATGACCCTCTTGGGTTTTGTACGGGGTAGTAGCTTCAACATATACTCCGGTGCAGATCGAATTCAATCGGCCTAGGCGCCCACCTGCGCCTTGAAATAATCCAACCATTTTAATAGAGTTATCGCCGCGTACCGCGCGGCCACTAGGGATCGGCCCAAGGCTTGAAAGGTTACGGGGCAGGACCCATGGCTAAAATGACGTTAACTTTCGCAGAGGAATGTATTCGTAAGATCAAACTAAAGGCCGCGGAAGCAGGAGTCGACGTGTCGATCGCTGTTGTTGACGACGCGGGGAGTCTAGTGGCCTACGCACGTACGGGGGAGAAACGAGTCGGGTTCGGTGAGAAGGTTGCCGTTGCCAAGGCCAAAACTGCAGTAGCGTTTAAAAAGAACACCCAGTCCATACGGGATCAATTCGCCAGTCATCCCGGCAATTACAACATTATTGGCTTGTCAGCGATGTATCCGGGCGAATTCTGGGTCGGCCCGGGGGGCATCCCTTTAATCATAGACGGAGAATTGATCGGTGGCGTAGGGGTTGCTGGCCCCTCACCTGAGGACCTTCAAACATGGGTGGCCAAGGCCCTAGAGGGGCTCAAGGAATAACAGCAATGATGGAAATCAAAAAGACATGGGACGACCAGCGACTCAAGCGAGATCGTCTCGTCCGAGCCCAGGAGCAAATGAAGAAGCGCGGTATAGGGGCTATGTACCTTTGCGACAATTCCGTAGCTGGCCGCTATCTGCTTAACCAAAAGGTGCCAGGTGGAGAGCTCTTCGTCCCGGCCGAAGGTGAGGTGCTTGCGTTTATCCGGGGACGGGACGTGGGGTATGTCAAAAAGCACCATGCCAAGGTTCAAGAACCGCTCTACCGGCGAGATGCGGCACGTGATGGCACCAACCCAGACGAGGTAAAGCATTTCGGTCAGGCCATTTTGGATCTAATGAAAAAATACGGTCTGGCGGGAGAGGTGCTGGGTGTGGATCGCCTATCAAGTTCCCTCATCCTTTCATTGCACGACGTGGGAATTCGCCTTGCGAACGCAGAGCCTGTGATCGAGCATGCAGGGACCGTCAAGACCCAGGACGAACTGGCCATCTATCGGCTCATTGGAGAGCAGTACTTCCATACGATGAACGCGTTCCGTGATGCGATTCGTCCGGGTATCAGCGAAAACGAACTGGCGGCCAAGGTAGTGACCGCCTGGTATGAGGCGGGGGGGGAAGATATCGCTCAGCTCAACGTCTGTTCGGGAGAGAACATGAATCCATGGTGTCGATGGCCGACCCAGCGACAACTCCAAGAGGGAGAGTTCGTGGGGATTGACCTACACGGACGTGGGATCAATGGTCTCCGGGGTGATGGGTCGCGGACCTTCTTCGTGGGTGACCGGCCCAGCGCAGAGCAACGGGACCTCTATAAACTCGCCTACAATTATTTACTCGAAGCCATCGATGTCTTTCAATCCGGGCGTTCATTCGCTCAGATGCTCGAAAAAACGCCGGTGGTTCCGGAGAAGTATAGGGCACAGCTATACAATTATAATATCGGCCATGGTATGGGCTTGGGGTCGTCCGGTTACCCGCACATTACGAAGAAAAAGGCTCAACCGGATGCCTATCTGGAACCCAATCAGCTCATCGCTGTCGAATGCTATATGGGCGAAGTGGGTAGCACACAGGCCGTGAAGCTCGAGGAGATCATAGTTAGTTGCGAAGGCAAACCCGAACTTTTGAGACCGGGGATTCCGTATGATGAGCGCCTATTGAACTAGCAGCGCTGGAGTCCTCTTTGGCGCATAGGGGATCGGATCATGGGGGCATGGATCAGGAGATATGAAAGGAGGATCGAGAGAGAGATACTGGACCGCAGGCCCAGAGGGATACCCGTTCCCGCGACGTCCTCTGCAGTCGAATCCTCCAAGTCCCAAGCTGAGCAGCCAGGAGAGGACCCCCGCAACAGCATTCCCGCCCTTGGATTGCGAGAATACTGGTATCCAGCATTGCCCGCCAAGAAGGTACGTAAGAAACCCCATTATTGGAATATGCTGGGCGACGACCTCGTACTCTTCAGGGATAAACAAGGGGAGGTGGCGGTGTTGTCTGATATATGTCCGCACCGCGGTGCTAGCCTGAGCGAAGGAGCGTGTTTTTACCGAGGGTTTCTGTCGTGCCCTTATCACGGGGCAACCTTCGACCGGCAAGGGGAATGCGTCGCCTTCATTCCGGAAGGGCCGGATTCCAAAATGGTCGGCAACCTCAAGGCGCGGACCTATCCGACCCGGACTTTGCGTGGTTGGGTCTTTATATGGATGGGAGAGGGAAAGCCGGCACCCATTGAGGAGGACGTACCGCCTGAGTTTTTCGAAGCGGACAAAGTGGTCCTTAGCTCCTATACCTACTGGCCTCTCAATTGGCTCATCGCCATCGAGAACCATAGCGACTCCCACAATGCCTCCTATCTTCATCGGAATTCCATCAATCAGCTGACTGGGCTGTCTCCCGGTCGGACCCGCACGCCCATAAGCGCCCAGGGCCAAATCGTCAACGGACGAGGCTTGGTTATGACCCATGTGGGCTCGAACTATTATGCCAAGGACGGAAAGGTTCCCTACCAAATGTACTATCCGGGAGTGGACGGGGTGTGGCCACTCCACCGGTGGCGTTTACTCTGGCAATGGTTTTTCAAACTCCTCACGAGATCAAGGAACCGCAGACCATTCGAACAATACGACGAATGGAGACAGGGGCATCACCTCCCTTGCGTGGTGCGTACTGGGGGCGGAGGCACGAGGTATGCCATTCCCATGGCTCCAAACCTATCGCGCATCGTCTATTTTTATTTCCCTCCAGCCCATAACGGGATCAGCCGCCTCTGGAGGAAACTGCACTTTTTCTTAATCCGCAATGCATTGGAGTACAACTTCAGCAGCCAGGACGGTAGGGGCGCGGCGTCCTGCCGTTACTGGACTCCGGAGCATCTTGCCCCCACGGACTCGCAGGTCACCATTTTTCGTAAAATGATTATAGAACTTTCCAGAGACGCAACTCGGAGGAAGGCTCAGCTCAGCAAGGGAGAAGAGATCGTAAAAGGTGAGGAAAAGGTGTGGCGGAGCGCGCGGTAAAACTGTTCCCCAAATTCAGCCTACCATAAGAAATCCCTTTAGGAATACTACCGCAGAGGCGTGAGGGCGCAGAGAATTAGTTTTTGTTTGTCGGGAGACGACGACAAACAAAAACATAGCGCCTTTGGGGAATACAGCCCTGGTTAAAACTTTAAGAGAGGAATTAACCGCAGATTTACGCAGATCAATATCTGGCCAGACAGGCCAGATATTAAGTATCATTTGTGGATGTAAATGACATCACATATGCAATCAGGGGTGCTGTATTTGAGGTGAACCGGGTTCTTGGCCCTGGCTTCCTCGAAAAGGTATACGAAAATTCGCTGCTAATAGAACTCCTCTCACTGTGCTATAAAGCTGAGAACCAAGT
>JACZQL010000213.1 GCA_022545745.1 Deltaproteobacteria bacterium
TTTCCTCTGCTTTGGTTTCTTTGGGGACACCGATAATCATAGGCTAGATTATACGGAGTTTAGTCTAACCTGGGAGTCAATGAAAGCTATGTTGGACCACTGTTTTAGGCCTCTGGGTTGCCAAATAATTCTTATAAAACAAATGGTTGAATGGCAACTTCTCGGAAATCGCTTTATCCTCGCCACACGCCCCAAACCAGACTGAGCCAGCCAAGTAGGAAGGCTACACCCCCAATGGGGGTTATGGCGCCAATCCAGCGTACGCCGGTCAAAGAGAGCAGGTAGAGACTGCCTGAAAAAACGATGGTTCCGGCAACAAACAGCCAGCCGGCCACGCTAATCTCTGCCCGTGGCCAGCGAGACAACGCCCAGGCCACGGCCAGTAGGGCGAGGGCATGGTACATCTGGTAACGAACCCCGACTTCGAAGGCGTTTAGCATCTCAGTGGTCAGTCGACCCTTTAGCCCGTGGGTGCCGAACGCCCCCAAAACCACGGCTATCAAGGCCAAGATCGAGCCCACTAGGAAGAATAGACGTTCCATCCCTGAAGATCCCTTTGCGTCTGGTGTCACCTCTAAGTCGAATCGCGCGCTTTGAACCGGTAGATTCGGGCCCGGCGATTACTGCCGTTGAGCTCAGAGAAGAGAAGCCCCCGGAAAATCATCAGGTAGGTGAGAAAAAACCCAATGAGTGAAGCAATGACGAATATATGTAGGGGGGTGGCAAGGACACTTGCCAATGGATTTAACGCCTGCATCAGGGCCCATCCAGCAAACGTGATAATGATGTTGGGTGCGAACCATTCTGGCCAGTTCTCGATGATGAAGTGATAACTCGCCACTAAGAGCTCAACTCCCGATGCACGGCTCTGGTAGATGAGCTCAGGGACCGCGTTGAGGATGATGTACAGGGCGATCTGGATGAACATGATAATGATGGGGCCGTTGGGAGTTGGGGTGAGCACCGACGAGACCACCATCATTGGTATCCAGAGTATAAAAGAGATGCGCACGATTTCCCAGAGGTAGACGGTGAAACCTTTGAGAAAGTCGTTAAAGTCGGCCTTTCTGGAATTCAGTATGTTCTCGAGTAAATGAAGGCCAGAACTCATGCAGGCATTGCTGGCAAAAAGGAGCAGGAGCCCGCCCACCAACCCGAATGGGATCAAGAAAATACCTGCGACGGAAAGAAAAACGATATAAGCCAAGGGCGCAAAGACCACAGCCCAGTTTTCCCGCACGAGTTGTGCGGAACGTTTAAAAGCGATGCGGTAAATCCAAAGTGTTGCCTTGATGATTTGCATGATGCGGATTTATGCGCTACCCAACAATGAATTCACAACAAGAAATCCTGTCCTGGGTCGTTGGAGGAAAGGCCGGGGGCCTCTCATTTCCACAAGGTGAATAGGCCAATTCCGATAAAGAGCAGGCCGGAGACGGTCTTTAAATGGTGTTGACGAAATCACCCGCTTTTGCCCCGATCAGGACGGCTATAAACGATATTATAAAAAGGGCTGAGCATGCCCCTATAAGAACAATCCACCCGTTATAGTTGGGGTTGGCCGCAAACGAAAAAGTAGCAATTTGAGTTTTATTTCCCAGTTCTGCGAGCAACACGGTAACGAATGTGGTGATGAGCTGTTGAGCCATGGGTGGTATCCTCCAACCGCTTTGGGGGGATCGTGAGTGACAGTAACATCTCCTTTTTAACACAAATGCCCGGATTTTGGCAGTTGGATTCTGCGCGGGAAGGCCCGGCAAGAACGGCTCAGTCTCGTTGGTAAGATGAAGCTCTGTGCTGAAGTTCCTCGGGGAGCGAGTTTATCGCGCACTGATAAGGGAGTTCCTTAGCTTGGATTCAGGTGGATCTGGACATTTCATTCGGTTTGGGGTATTGAGGGAAATCCTGCGATGGTTAATCCCGTTGACGTGTTTCTAGCTCCATGTTAAGTCGAATTGTCTTTGCAAAGAAATTTTTTCCCGTATAAATGTTTCGTTTTACACATTGGGATAAATGGGAATGATTATTGACGGCAAGGTCATTGCTCGAGAGGTTCGTAACGAGGTTAAAGAGGAAGTCGAGAGACTCAATAGGGCTTCGGGACTGGTCCCGGGACTGGGCGTGGTCCTAGTGGGAGATGACCCCAGCTCCCGTATTTATGTCAGGAACAAGGAAAAAGCCTGCCAAGAAGTGGGCATCCGTTCGAAAGAACATTTATTGCCTGAGACTGTTTCAGAGCGAGAGTTGCTATCGTTTGTTCGCAATTTGAATCAAGATAATGAAATCCATGGTATTTTAGTTCAGCTCCCGCTGCCATCACACATCAATGCTGAGACCATTCTTCGAGCCATTTCGCCGGCAAAGGATGTGGATGGTTTCCATCCCGTCAACCAGGGGCTCCTCCTCTTGGGTGGAGAAGGTTTTAAGCCCTGTACCCCCTTGGGTATCATCCGGCTTTTGGATTCCGTTGGGTGCGATCCTAAGGGCAAGAGGGCTGTGATCGTGGGTCGGAGCAACATTGTGGGAAAGCCCGTGGCCCTGATGCTCCTGGCTCGGCATGCAACAGTGATCCTATGCCATTCTCGTACCGTTGACCTCCCGGGGGAGGTGAGTCAAGCAGATATTGTGGTGGCTGCCATTGGGAAGGCCAATATGATTCGGGGTGAGTGGATCAAACCTGGAGCGGTGGTCATTGATGTGGGGATCAATCGGCTCCCCAACGGCAAACTGGCAGGTGACGTGGAGTTCGAAGCCGCCAAGGAGCGCGCGTGCTGGATCACTCCTGTCCCTGGAGGGGTCGGTCCCATGACCATCTGTATGCTCCTGTTCAACACCTTAAGGGCAGCAAAGGAATCTCAGAAACAAGGAGATTGATTCGCATCCAGTGAAAGCTGTAACCACAGAGTCCACTCGCACCCTCATGCGAACACCCCTTTACCCCGTTCATCGGCGTCTGGGGGCAAAGATAGTGGAATTCGCCGGGTGGAGGATGCCCGTCCAGTACGATGGGGTCATTCAGGAGCATTTGGCCGTGCGGCGTTCTGCGGGCCTCTTTGACGTGAGCCACATGGGAGAGATCGAAATCAAGGGACCCGATGCCCTGGCGTTATGCCAGAGGCTCACGGCCAACGATGTTTCACGCATGAAGGTCTCTGAGGCTCAGTACAATCTTTTGCTTAACGACACCGGGGGGATTATAGACGACCTGATGATCTATCGGCTGGAAGAGGATCGGTTCCTGTTATGTGTCAATGCTGCCAATACTGCCAAAGATGCAAATTGGATCATGGATCATGCAGAAGGGAATGCCGACATTCGAGACGTGAGCGATTCCTATGTCCTGCTGGCACTCCAGGGACCGGCGGCACAACGAGTCCTTCAGCGGTCCACGGCGCTCCGTTTGGATGAGCTGAAGCCGTTCCATTTTTCCTTTGGTGATGTTTCCACGGTTCGCTGTTTGGTGTCGCGAACGGGATATACGGGCGAGGACGGATTCGAGCTCTATTGTAATCCTGATCAGGGAGAGGAGCTCTGGAAGCTCCTGATGGAGACTGGAAGGGATCTTGGGCTGCGACCTGTGGGGCTTGGAGCGCGGGATACACTCCGACTGGAAAGGGCCTTTCCGCTTTACGGGCATGAACTGGACGAACACATCACACCCCTGGAGGCGAGATTGGAATGGGTGGTTAAGTTTTCAAAGGGAGATTTCCTGGGTCGCGAGCCCCTGCTCCAACAAAAGAAAGATGGTGTGAAGCGGAAGCTTGTGGGATTGGAGCCGATTGAGTCGGGCATTGCGAGGAGTGGGTACCCAATTTTCAAGGAAGGACGTTCCCTCGGAGCGGTAACCAGTGGGACCCTGTCTCCGACTCTTCGCAAACCCATTGCCATGGGTTACGTCTCCAGCGAGGAAGCTGTGTTGGATAATGTCCTGGAGATAGAAGTCCGAGGTCGTAGGGTCAAGGCCAAGATCGCACCTTTGCCCTTTTACCGTCGCTCAAGTGAGCGATCTGCAGAACTTGGAAGAAGTGAAAGGAGGAAATGATGAATTTTCCTGATAACTTAAAATATTCGAAAGAGCATGAATGGGTTATGATGGTAGAGGATGCTGTTGCATTGATAGGAATCACGGAATTCGCACAAAGCGAACTTGGAGATGTTGTCTATGTGGAGCTTCCCGAGGTGGGTGAAAAGATCACCAAGGATGATCCATTCGGTTCTGTGGAATCGGTTAAGGCAGTTTCCGATCTCTTTGCCCCGGTCAGCGGCACCGTGATCGAGGTGAACGATTCTCTGCCGGATAGCCCAGAATTGGTCAATGAGGATTCCTATGGAGATGGGTGGATGATTAAAGTCCAGATATCGGATAAAGAAGAACTCAAGGATCTTCTAGCTCAGGATGAGTATGGAGAATTTGTGGAGCGACAGAAGGACGAGGACGATGACGAAGATGAA
>JACZQL010000214.1 GCA_022545745.1 Deltaproteobacteria bacterium
CTGGCGGAGATCAAAATCAGCTCACAGGAATTGGAATCGGGCTATCTGTGGGTTAAAGGTGGCAAGAAGGGGCGGCAGGTCAACATCGACCCCGGTTATCTAGCTGCCAGTAAAATGGTCTTGGCCACGACCAAGGATGCTTCCCACCGCATTTACCTAGGCTCGGGGATTTACGGCGAGGCGGCGCTCATGTTTCGTCACACGGCTCATTTCAGCCCCATGACTATACCTACCCGGATTACCGTTGGCCTGAGACCCTCTCCTATTTTGGTACGCTCCGCTCGATTTACATGGAGCAGTTGAAACTTGGTCGGAAATGTTGATAGAACCTCAAGAATGGTGCTAAGATGCGCTTCCTGGTATAAGGGATGACCCAGCAGAGTAGCCGAGAGGAAATGAGGAAAATTGCGACCTCATTGCGTTTGCACATGCGGCGACGAGAGCAGGCCGGAATCCCGTATTTACCCTGTGGTGAGCCCCGGATGGAAAATCCAAAGGCCGTGAATCAGCCGGTACCGAGCCAAGCCCTTGAGGGCAATCTCTTTTCCGACTATACCTCTGTCTATAGGAGCAAGACGCTCGAGGAGCTCCGTGAAGCCATTGGTGACTGTCAACGGTGTAAACTGTCGTCGGGGCGGACTCACTTGGTGTTTGGCGTGGGAAACCCTAAGGCAAAGGTGATGTTCGTGGGAGAGGGGCCCGGCAGGGATGAGGACTTGAAGGGAGAGCCCTTTGTGGGGCGTGCGGGGCAGCTCCTAACTGACATCATTACTAAGGGGATGGGGATGAAAAGGGCGGACGTCTATATCGCCAACGTGATCAAGTGTCGTCCCCCTGAGAATCGCAATCCGGAGTCCGATGAGATTGAATCCTGCGAACCCTTTTTGGTTCGGCAAATTGAATTGATCAAGCCAAAGGTCGTTGTGGCCTTGGGTAAATTCGCGGTCCAATTGTTGTTGAAGAGTAAAGTCCCAATTATGCGATTGCGCGGGGAATGGCATACCTACCATGGAATAAAGTTGATGCCAACGCTCCATCCGGCCTACCTGCTGCGCAATCCAGGAGATAAGAAACTTGTTTGGCAAGATATCCAAAAAGTACTCCAAGAGCTCGCCTCTCCTTCTGTTTAGTGGGGGAATGCTCCTCTTGGGCCTTGCCCTGGCTGGCTTTTCCGTCCTTGCCCAGCCCACTGAATCTATTTCTCCCCACGTACACCTGATCGTGGTGGATGGGGGAATCAACCCCGCCGTGGATGATTATATTAAGGAGAACATTGCCAGGGCCCACGTAAGCGGGGCCAGGGCCCTGGTCATTCAGCTCGATACGCCAGGGGGTCTTCTCAGCTCCACACGATCCATAGTCAAGGAAATATTAGGGGCACCCCTACCTGTGCTCGTCTATGTGGCACCCAGTGGAGCCGGTGCGGGTTCAGCCGGGGTCTTTATTACCATGGCAGCCCACATCGCCGCCATGGCCCCTGGAACAAACATTGGTGCTGCCCATCCGGTGGCAGGAGGGGGACAAGAGGTCAAAGGGGTGATGGGCGAGAAGATGGAAAATTTTACGGCCTCTTTCAGCGAGACCATTGCCGAAAGGCGGGGGAGAAACACGGAGTTTGCTATCCAGGCTGTGCGGCGCAGTATCTCCATTACGGACAAGGAGGCCCTGGAAAAAAACGTGATTGATATCATAGCCAATGACCTCATGGATCTATTGAGACAGGCCGAGGGGCGTGAGGTGGATATCAATGGGACGAAGCAAAAGGTCTCTTTCAAAGGGGTGAGAGTGCAGAGTTTTGACATGGCCCTTAGGCAGAAAATCATCGACATCCTCTCTGATCCCAATATCGCATATCTGCTGCTCATGGCCGGCATCCTGGGCCTCTATATGGAGTTTTCTAATCCGGGAGTCATTTTTCCTGGCGTTGCTGGAGGGATTGCAATTCTTTTGGCCCTCGCCTCATTCCAAATCCTTCCTATCAATTACGCAGGTCTGGCTTTAATCCTATTGGGTATGGCGCTCCTTGTGGGAGAAGCATTTCTGCCAAGTTTCGGGATCCTTGGGATTGGCGGGGTCATTGCCCTTACCCTTGGGTCTCTTCTCCTATTTGACACCCGAGGCTCCGACTTGGTATTGGATAAAAAAATGGTCTTTACTGCGGTTGGTACTTTGAGCGCGTTCATGATTGTGGTTGGCTATTTGGTCGTGAAGGCGCACAGGAGAAAACCCACCTTGGGTGTGGAGGGCTTGCTGGGGGAGATCGCTGAGGTCAAGGTGAGCTTGAATCCCGAGGGGAAGGTCTTCGTTCACGGGGAATATTGGTACGCGGAGGGGGACGGAGAGTTTGACGTTGGTGAGAAGGTCAAGGTGGCCGGTTTTGATGGGATGATACTTAAGGTGAAGAGGCTGGTGGAGAGTTAGCTACGAATCTGAGAGAGGAGGCAGCTATGTTCTTTGGGTTTGGTCCCTTATACACGTTTCTGGTTATCCTCGGTATCCTGCTAGTCAGCGGAATTAAGATTTTAAAGGAATACGAGCGCGGGGTTATCTTTAGGCTTGGCCGGATGGTGGATCCGCGGGGTCCAGGGATCGTCTACGTGATTCCGGTCATTGAAAAGATGCAGCGCGTGGGGCTCCGCACGGTTACTATGGATGTCCCATCACAAGATGTCATCACACGGGACAACGTATCCGTTACGGTCAATGCGGTGCTATACTTCAGGGTATTGGAACCCAATCGAGCCATCCGAGAGGTGGAGAACTACCTCTTTGCTACCTCCCAACTTGCCCAGGTCACCTTAAGAAGTGTCTGTGGACAGGCTGAGCTGGACGACCTTTTGGCCGAAAGGGAAAGGATTAACAGCCGAATTCAAGAGATTCTTGATAATCAGACCGATCCCTGGGGAATTAAGGTTGTTCTGGTAGAGTTGAAACATATCGACCTTCCTCAGGAGATGCGGCGAGCCATGGCTAAACAGGCGGAGGCGGAGAGGGAGCGACGGGCGAAAGTCATTCACGCCGACGGAGAATTTCAGGCCTCGCAGAAGCTGGCGGATGCAGCGGAAATTATCGCGACAGAACCCATGGCCCTTCAGCTTCGTTATCTGCAGAGTTTGGTGGAGGTGGCCGCGGAAAAGACTTCCACCACGATATTTCCGATCCCCATTGACTTGCTGACTCCCTTCCTCAAGAAGTCCGAGACTTAAGACACTTAGGGGATCTGCTGGGGGCTGGAGGTTCGTCCTTTATCCTTTTTCTTCTTCTCTTTTTGAGTGAGGCTTTGCCTCGTTCTACGGGCTGGGCAATCGTTTGTTCTGAAAGTCGTAAAGCCGGCAAGTGCATTATGGAGGTAAATGAGATCTTCTATGAGCTCCCTCGATCCTTGATCGCTCCGCACCCCAGTGAAGATCGTGCGGGGTCTCGCCTCATGGTGTTGGAACGACTTACCGGTAAAATATTCCACACAGACTTCGCTTCTCTGGGGGACGTTTTGTCGCCCGGCGATCTCCTGGTTCTCAATGACTCGCGCGTCCTCCCCGTTAGGCTTCTGGGACGGAAGGAAACCGGGGGGAGGGTAGAGGTCCTTCTCCTGGAACCTTTCCCGAGCCAGAGCAGTCTGTGGATTGCACTGACTGACTGCGCAAAAAAGCCGCGGTTGGGAGGCAACTTGCTTTTCTCCCACGGGGTCACGGCCACCGTGGTTGGAGTCATGGGGCAGGGTCGATTTGGTCTGCAATTCCACCACCAGGGAGACTTCATGGAGGTCCTCTCAAAGGTGGGTGAGCCGCCTCTGCCCCCTTATATTCATCGCACTCGAAAGTTGGAGCAAACGGATTGGGAGCGGTACCAAACTGTATATGCTTCGAGTCCGGGATCCGTTGCTGCGCCAACCGCAGGACTTCATTTCACGCAAAAGCTCTTTGCAGAGTTAGAGTCGGTAGGCGTGGAGCGGGCCTTTCTGACGTTGCATGTGGGTCCGGGGACCTTCCAGCCTGTCCGGTCGGAGGAAGTGGAGTCCCATCGAATGGAGGGAGAGCGGTATACTCTCGGGAAGAAAGCCGCCTACAGGATTAATCAGGTAAAAAAATGCGAGAAGAGAGTCATTGCCGTCGGTTCAACCTCAACCCGTGCCCTGGAGGGAATCGCAATAAAAAAGGGAAAATTGGGAGAGGATCACGGCGTCACGCGCATTTTCATCCGCCCGGGGTTCTCCTTTCGCGTCATCAGTGGATTGATCACCAATTTTCATTTGCCTGGCTCTACCCCGCTTCTGTTAGTGGCTGCATTTGCGGGCCTGGATTTGGTTCGCCGGGCCTATGATGAGGCGGTTCGGTTGAGGTACCGTTTTTACAGCTATGGGGATGCGATGTTGATTATTTAGCTGTCAGCAGTCAGCTATTAGCCTTCAGCCATCGTGTACCATAACGATCCGCAAAGCGGAAAACTGACG
>JACZQL010000215.1 GCA_022545745.1 Deltaproteobacteria bacterium
ACCGACGTGAAAGCCACCAGTCGGACTCTCCACGTATCGATCCAGCTAGTAAAGCCCGGGGAAACTGCGGAGGCCCATCGCCACGCGTTCAATGCCATGCGCTTTGTGGTGCAGTCCAAGGGGATGTACACCACAGCTGAGGGGGAACAGCAGATCATGGAGCCAGGAGACCTGCTGATACAGCCTGGCTGGGCCTATCACGACCACACCAATCTCACCGATGAACCTGCTATATGGCTCGACCTGCTCGACCATCCGCTGACACGTTATTTGGACTCTATGGCTGGCGATGTGTACGCGAATGGGGCCTCCCAGCCCATAACCAAACCTGAGGGCTATTGTCGCGAACAATACGGGCCAGTGCGCCCGCGCCCGGCAGAGGGCAGTGCTAAATGGGTGGCTTATTCCTATAAATGGGACGAGACGCTGAAGACGCTAGAAAAGTTGGCAGCAGTTGAGGGAGGAGGGGACCCCTATGACGGGGTTCTGTTGGAGTACACCAATCCCATTACAGGAGGTAGTACGTTGCCCACCCTCGGTGCATGGATTCAGATGCTGCGACCGGGGGAGGCCACAAAACCCCACCGCCACACCGCGTGCACCCTCTACCACACGATTCAGGGTGAGGGGATCACCACGGTAGGGCAGGGGGAGACGGAGGACCTACAGTGGGGGAAAAGGGATTGCTTTTTTGTGCCCTCGTGGCAGTGGCACCAGCACCGTAACCTCAGCAAGACGGAGCCAGCGATTCTCTTCTCCTTGACCGACCGCCCCACGGTGGAACAGTTAGGATTCTACCGGGAGGAAAAGGGTTAGGGTGACAGGACAGTAGTTGACTGCGCCAATGACACCCGAGAGGTGCGCGGCTTAGTAAGGATTATACTTGCCTTGTCCCCCCGCGCGCGCGGCGTCGCCGGCTGCGACGCCGACTTTAAACTCATTGGCGCAATACGGGCAGTGGCAGTAGGCTTCCGGTAGGCGGAAGAACTCTTCTCCAACCATAAACTTCTTCTCACATTTTGGACAGGCTACGTATTCAAAATCTGCCATGACTTTCTCCTTATCTCATTGCTGCTCGATCTATTAGGCCTTGCCCGGGGCGTACATAGGCCACAAGGGGTCGTTATCGCCCCGTTTCTCGATGTGATCCAATGCCTCGTTGATTGCTTCTATGGGAAAGAAACGAGTGGTCACATGCTTGGTGTCGATTACCCCGCGTCTGGCCAGTTCAAATACCTCCGGAAAATCCGTGTAGTGTCGACCGGTGACGCTGGTGAACTCGATGGACCGGATCATCAAATAGCGGAGGGGAAGGTTCAGCGGCTCTGGGTTTGCGCCGATCAGGGTCACCCGCCCACCAGGCTCGAGGCTTTTGATGCATTCGACGGTGGTTTCCGCTCCACCGGGAGTCAGATCGGCGAGCACGCTGCCGCCCTGACCCTGGGTTAGCTCCTGAATCTTTTGCGTAATGGATTCTCCCTGACCAATGGTGGAAATCCGCTGCGGATTGATGGCGCGGATTTGCTCCAACCTAACGGGGTTGCGTGCAACCGCGATTATGTGAGCAGCCCCCATGGCCAGCGCGCTCATGACGGTGCCGATGCCTGTGATGCCGGTAGCGCCGTTGACGATGACCGTCTCGCCTGAATGCAGCCGGGCTCGTTTCAACGCCCGGTATCCGACGGTCATCTGGGAAACTTTGCATATCTGGTCGATGTCGTCATCGGGCCGGATCTTGATCAGGTTGGTTGCGGGCACGCGGCAGTACTCCGCCCAGAGACCATCCTTGTAGCGAAGGAGCTGGTCCAATCCACCCTCCCGCCATCTGGCCACGAAACCCATTACCCGGTGCATGACACACAGGTGCTGACGATCCGATCGGCAGTATTTGCAAAAACCGCAGGTTATGGAACACATAACCACCGCCCGGTCTCCCGGCTTGACGTTGATCACGTTGGGTCCCACCTCGACCACCTCACCTAGGCCATCGTGACCTACGATCATCGGCAGAACAGGGACAGTGGTATTTTCTGGTTCGTACTGTAGGGCGTCCTCGCGAATATGGAGGTCACCGTGATTGAGTCCCGCGCGCAGGACTCGAATCAGCACCTCGCCGGGTCCGATGTCGGGGATGGCTACCTCATCGACTCGAATGAGGTCCTTTGACCCATGGGTTTTTTCAAACCCGTATAAACGTGCAGCCTTCATCATACCTTGCATGATTCTTCTACCTTATCCCCAGGGCTCGAAGGGTATCTTCTCCCAACGGGCTGGGTTGATCACTTCTCCGGGATCGAAGCCCTTGAGCACATCTTCTGGGATTGCGAGCCGTTCGGCAAAGGGTTTCCCCAGGGGTTTTGTGCAGTCGAAGGCGGCCTTACATGAGGTTTGCCCATCGGGGGAACTGGGATCCAGCGGTGAACCCGTCATTCCGGGGAGCGCCACCAGCCCGCGATCGGCCTGGAAGCGCGTCGCCAACGCCAAAAAGACTTCTCTCTCATCAAAGATGTCCACGTCCTCATCAAAGACAAAAGCATGCTTTAAGCCGAAGAACGAAGTCAGGGCGGCTATGGCTGCAACCTTACCCTGTCCTTCCACCGTCTTACGAATCTGGATGTAAATATGACTGACGCCGGTACCCGACATGGGGGCATGCACGGCCTTGACTCCCGGTACCACTCTTTGAATAGCGCGATAAGCCACGCCTTCCTTGGTCAGGCTGCTGATCCAGTGGGTGTGCCCCACCATATTGTCATCCCAATAGGCGTTGCGCCGGCGGGTCACAGCGGTAACCTTCATATACGGACACCACCGCTGGGGTCCCACGTGGCGTGTGTATTCACCGAAAGGACCTTCGGGCTTGCGCTGACCCTTGGGGACATAACCCTCGATGACCACCTCGGCGTCGGCGGGAACGAGGAACTTATCTCCCAGGGTTTCAGAAGGAACCAATCTGAGTGGGGCCCCAAAGGTTCCGCCCGCTGTCTCATAGTGGCTTTCGTCCGGACCCACGTGGTTCTCTGCACCCAGGAGTATCAGGGGATGATGGCCCACCCAAAAGGCGACGGGCATGTCCTCTCCCGCCTCTTCATATTCGCGAAGATTATGCCGGTTGTGGGAGCTGGGTCCCAACCAGATACGGATTTCGTCTTTTCCTGCCAGCCAGCCCCGCTGCATGGCGGAGTTATCGAGGCCGCTGTTGCGGTTAAAAGTAAGAACAAAGCCTTCGGTGATGTATCGACCAGGGTCCATGCGGTGGTGAAGGGGAGCAGGCAGGCGGCGCACGTCAATTTCGTTTCCCTTTTCTATCACCTCCTTGACCGGTGCATCCTTGCGGGAGACCGTGACGGGTTTCAGCCGCTCTTGCACTCGCTCGTAGCATGACAGCCCTGCCTTACGGACTTCCACTCCCATGGCCCGAGCCAGGCGCAGGCGGCTGGCCATCAGAAAGGTGACCAGAGGAATCTCGCACTTCTGACCGTTGGCTGTGACGTTGTGGCAGATGAGGATGGGAAAACGGTGGTCTTTCTCCAACTGCATGGCCAGAGCGGTGACTTCCCACTCGGCCTTGATGGGCTTCTCGATGTGTAACACCTCATCCGGAAACTTCTTTTCGTATTGTTCAATGAAAGAGTGAAGATCAGTACCAAACAACCCGGTTGCGGGTTGAATAGCGGTATTTTCAGGTATCGCCAATACAAGGCCTCCTTGCTTTGCTCACAATTATCGTGCCGGGATCGTCATTCCAGGGCATATATAGCCAGACGGGGTCATGATCCCCACGAATTTTAATG
The DNA here is from genome assembly GCA_022545745.1 of Deltaproteobacteria bacterium. The sequence continues at coordinate 3,795 of JACZQL010000215.1, forward strand.
TACTCCAGCGCCTCGTGGATATCTTCCAGTGCAAAGGATCGAGTAGTCACGTTCCTGCTATCTATCACCCTTCGCCGAACCAGTTCAATGAGCTCAGGGAAGCCTGCGTAATAGCAGCCTTCATAGCGCATTGCATGATTGGGTTCACCCCCAGGGTTCGAAGGGGATCTTCTCCCATCGCGTGGGGTTGATGACCTCCAACGGATCAAAGCGTTTGAGCACATCATCCGGGATTGCTAATCGTTCTGCGAAGGGCTTCCCTAGGGGTTTGGTACAGTCGAAGCCCGCTTTACACATGGTGATCCCGTCGGAGCTAGGGTCGAGGGGCGATCCGGTCATGCCCGGAAGGATCACCAATCCACGATCGGCCTGGAACCGCGTCGCCAGGGCGAGAAAGACTTCTCTCTCATCGAAGATGTCCACGTCCTCATCGAAGACGAATGAATGTTTATGATCGAAGGATGCGGTCAGGGCGGCGGTGGCTGCGACCTTCCCCTGTCCCTCCACCGTCTTGCGGATCTGAATATAACTATGCGCGACCCCGGTGCCAGACATGGGGGCGTGAACGGCCTTTACCCCTGGGACGACCCTTTGCACCGCTCGGTAGATCATTCCCTCTTTCACCAGGCTGCTGATCCAGTGGGTG
>JACZQL010000216.1 GCA_022545745.1 Deltaproteobacteria bacterium
TTGCGCTCGATCGCTGTGGGAATCATTCCCGCTCCAAGCGGAGTCGCTCCAACGTACTACCTAAGTACGCCTCCGCTCGTCGATTTCTCGAGCGCCTCGCACCTGGGACCTTTTTGACCGGCCTGTGAATAGGTTTTTTCAACACCCTGTTAAAGTATGACACTGTCTATTCTTTGAGCTCTCCGCCTTGCTCCCTGTGCTTTTGCCTTTTTACTTTCTACTTTTTCATTTCTACTCTTCTCCCCTCCTAGCTCAACTCAGTAGATTATCGAGTCCGAAGGCCACCGAGCCTCGTATCATAAAGTATAGGGCCAGCAACAGAAAGATGAGGTTCGCTTGCCATGAGGTTTCCGATAAGTGTATCGCGGCCCGCCCCAGCCGTCGGGCCTCATCCATCGGGCCGTTTTCCGGAAGGGAGCCTAACACCTTCTCCTGCATCTTCGGATATGTCCGCAGGTGATCGCGTATGAGAACGAATGTTGGAATGAGGAAAAGGACGATCATTAGTGCGGCAATACGAGTGTGAAATCCCGCTGCCACTCCGAACCCTCCCAGGACCATAAAGGCCACGGCCATCAGGGCAAAGAATTTTGTCCCCTTCGCAAACACCACCTGGGCGGTCCCAACGGCGTGGGGCCAACGTCGAACGTTACTTATTCCACTACCAAGAAAGCGAAGCCCCAGGGCAACGCGCAACATGACCTCTATAACAACGAGAAGTCCGCTATCCATGGGCTGACGGTCCTTTTACTTCTTCCACAGTCTCTGGAGTACTTCCTTCTGCATTGATGATGGCCTTATTCCCCTTCTCACCTGCCGGGTCAAACTCAAAATGAAATTCTTCTCCCAGCCCGTAAACTTAGGGTCATTCGCCTCTTCACTCAGGCAAGCCACTAGATACTCTTCGCGAGATTTCTGCTGTTTGCTAGGCTTCGGTTCTTTAGGGATTCTGACCAGCTTTAAGGCCACAAATTTGCCGCTCCTTGATTAATCGTAATGACAGGAAAATTGAAAGATTTTTTAGCATAGGACCGCAGTGATCTGGGCGTCAAGAAAAAAACATATCTTTTCTCTCTCGATTTGAATTACGGAATGGGAAAAAAGATGACTCGCGCGAAGACGCAAAGCACGCCAAGTTCGGAGAAAATAGGAGAATATTTTTCTTTGCGGCCTTGGCGTCTTGGCGCGAAAAAATCTGTTTAGAATCAAGTGTCTTGACTTGGCTAACCCGGCTGTGGGAGTATCCGAGGGTTTTCCACTCTGCTGCCTAAAGGAGGAATGGACCTATGCATGTCAATCCAGAACTGGTGGAAGCCGTAAAGGCCAACTATCGCCGGGCCCCGAAGGCGGGGGCCGTCGGTACAATCCGAGTCGATGTTCAACACAAGGAACAAAAAACCCTTGAGGTGACCAACAAGACCGAGGACAAGACCTTTCAGTTCATAGCAGATGAGCCTGCGGTGAGGGGTGGCATGAGTCAAGGCCCGGCCCCTCTAGGATACTTTGTCGCTGGAGGCGCCACGTGACTGACCATGCAATATACCAGTGTGGTAATTTCAAAAGATATTCCCATTGACAGTTTGAACGTGACCGCCAGAGGCCATCACTCTGCAGAGCTCAGGGCCTTCAAAGATATGATCTTTCAGGTCTACCTCGAGGGGAGTTGTTCGGAGGACCAAGCGGTGAGCCTTGCCCAAGAAGCGAGCGATCGCTGCTTCGTGGAAAACACCCTGGCCAAGGCGCTCCCGGTGACCACCGAGCTTCACCTGAACGGAAAGAAGATTCGTACCTCAACCCGCGGGCCGCAGTGAGAGATAAGGGATCGCTTAAAAAAGCTCTGCAAAGCTATGGATGATGGGATGGCCGGAATTCTCCGGCCGCCCTCGTCCCGGCCGCACGCACATTACCGTCTGCATCTCTGCAGACCGCGCTGCGTCCAGTTCCCCAACAACATCGGAGACGAACACGATTTTCGACGGCGGTAAGTCAAGTTCAGCCCCGATACGACGGTAACTTTCCGTCTCTCCTTTGGCGCCTATGGTGGTGTCAAAATAAGCACGGATGAACTGGGTAAAATCACCTGCGGTGGTACTTTGAAAAAGTAGTTTTTGCGCAAGCACACTGCCCGACGAAAAGATGCAGATATCTTTCTTTTGCTGCACCCACGCCCTAATGGCCAGTGGAACATCGGCGTATACCTGACCCTTTAATGCTCCCGATTGGTAGCCAGCCAGCCAGATCCTTCCTTGGAGAGATTTCAAGGCCGTTGCCTTGCGATCCTGGTCCATTAACCAGTGGATGTAACTGACAATTGATTCCGAACCACGCCCCGACAAGTCACCCTGCCAGGGCGGGGGCTTCAGGTTCTGGCGGATATCGGCCTGATATTGTCTCCACAGTCCCTGCAGATCGGAGCGGACTTCCTCATTGCCTCCGTGTTTTTCTATAAACGCCTTGAACTGTTTACGGGCGTAGGGGAACAGGACCTCAGACACAAACTCGATGGGTGTGGTTGTCCCCTCGATATCTAACAGGACGGCCTGGAATGATTCTCTGGGTAATGGAACTGCCAACTCAGTTCTTGCCGGGCTGCGAGGGAATATATTGAGGACCCAGGCAGAGAGGCTCGTAGCCTTTATCCACACCACTTTCCGTGTAATGAGCGATCCAACCCGAAGGATCCAGGAACAAACGAATGCAACGGATCTCCCGTTCACCGCAAAGGTGAAACCAGTGGCGCGTGTCTTTGGGTACGCTGATTAAGTCGCCGGCTTGCATCTCGATGGCCACCACCGGGCCCTGGGTCGGTCTGATGTGAAAAAGCCCGCGGCCATGAATGACAAATCGCACTTCGTTCTCATCGTGCCAGTGCTCTCGATCGAACTTGGCCAGCATGGCGTCCAGATTGGGTGTTTGGGAATTGACAGCGATGACATCCGCCGTGACGTAACCACCGCTCTCTTTAAGCATCTCAATTTCGTCCTTGTAAGCGTCCAGAATTGCCGCCTCCGGTGCGTCCTCCGCCAGGGGATGTATGGGCGGTTGCCACTGCTCGTATTTAATGCCTATGGCAGCCAGGTATTCAGCGATGGCCTTAGGATCAGTGATGGTTTGATTCTCATCCGGAATTCTCAAAACACCCATGAGTCAATCCCTCCCTAGCGCTTTGCAACTGCCAGGCGACCTTCATAGGTCATAGCACTGGCCTCGCGTTCTTTAATCCCAACCATTCGTCCTATGACTTCCAACAGAAACTCCAGAATTTCTACGTGGCGTTTTGCCTCGCCGAGGTCTCCACCCCATGTGTACAGGCCATGCCCACGGAGTAGGAATCCGTGAACGTTTGGATTTTGCCTCAGCTGAGCTATGACCAAATCGCTCAAGGCCGCTATGTCCTGAGAGTTTTCAAAGATCGGCAGCCACTCCCGGTGCTGATGTGTGGACACGCCCCGCAGTCCTTTCAACATCTCATATCCTTCGATACTGATTCCACCCCGGCTCGCCTCGAGTTCGGAAAGTAGCGTGCTCCAAACGGAATGGGTATGGAGCACAGCATTGGCCCCTAGCTCCCCAGCTATCATCAGATGCAGTCTGGCCTCGGCGGAAGCCCGGAGGGAGCTCTCCAAGCTGTTGCCCTGCTCGTCAATTTGCACAATCTTTTCCGCACGGAGTGCGCCCTTGTCAATCCCTGTGGAAGTGATGGCAAGTGTCAAGGGATCTCGAGTGACCACCGCACTGAAGTTGCCACTGGTCCCCAGAGCCCAACCTCTTTGGCAAAGCTCGCGCCCCACCTGGGAAAGGTGATTGGCAATATTGGAGAATTGCATTTTTTTGTCTACCGCGTCCATTTGGTGTTCAGCCGGCACGTTTGTGGCCAATTTGCAGGAGAAATTAGCCCATGGGAGGTATGATGTCAACCTGCGGGCGCTATTTTCGATCTGAGATTTTGATTTTAGATTATGGGGACTCGTTATAGGCGATAGTTTAGGTGAAATTCTCTATGGGTCCTCTATTGTCCGGAACGTGCCACTCCAGTAGCATTTTCCGACCTCCATGCATGATATCCCTCTTTGAAGCCCTGTTTTCGCCCCTTCTCGTACCGCCTCTTGTAATATTCCTTGTAACCCTGTTGATAGCCTAAACTGTAACCCTCCTGATAACCGCGATTGTAGGGGTCCCCAGAGGTGAGTGGGGTTGGCGGATAAAATATGACCTTCACTTGTTTTTCGGTAACCCCCGCCGGTCGATTGTTTGAGAAGTTCCACAGGCCCTTTCTATCTTTCCATTGATAAAACTGTTGAGCTGATGCAACAGAGGCATACAAAATAAGAAATAAGAAAATGAATAAAACTCGCTTCGCCATAAAACCCCCTACCTCACTTCACGGGAAGGCCTGATCAACAAGACGACGAGGCTTAGCGTGG
>JACZQL010000217.1 GCA_022545745.1 Deltaproteobacteria bacterium
ATTTCCTGCGCCTCATGGACGTCTTTCCTTTATGAGATTGCCCAAGGTCTGGTTGCGGCCAGCAAGGGGAGACGATGATAAATCGTTACTGACCCAGAATCTTATTCAGTTTCTGCCTGCTCTCCAGCGTCATATCGAGCATTTTTTGCATTATTGCTTCAGCCTCGTTACCGGGTATCGGGTTCAATTCGAATCCCGCCCGGTCCGCACTTTTTCTGAATTCGGGGTCCTGAAAGGCCTCTTCCGTTCCTTGTCACGTCCACGACTCGTCGGTCACGTCGATCCAGTTTCCATCAGGATCGGCCAGTTGGTATTTTCCCAGGGTGCAGCGTTCAAAAAACCTCCTTCTTACTTCGGACTCAGGGCTCCCGCCCAAGGGCCGCGAGCTGAGATAGGTGTTCTGGCCGCCCAGTTTTTGCTCATCATTCTTGAAGGCTTCCACATCTTCCACCTTCATGCCGATGTGATCAGGACCCGAACGTTTAATGGACATTCCAGCAAAGCCCTCGATGCTCCAAGGCATAATGCTGAGGGTCATATGCCCATCGGTGAGATGAATGTTCGGATCTTCTGTTTTTCTTTTGATGGGCTTCAGCTCGAAGACTTCGGCGTAGAAATCGGCCACCTGTTTGGCGTTGAGAGTCCGAATGGCAAACCGATTGAAGTAGCGATCCTGATTCCAATCCTTCTCTGCCGAATCGGCATAGAGGTCCTTCAAATTGTCTCCACCCTTAGGGGCAAGGTCGAACACATTGCCATCAGGGTCGTGGCCGCTGTAGGCCGCAAAGGGCCGTGTGGACGGCCGCTTGGCGATGTTGGCCCTGGGGTGGTTTTTTTGCATCCTCTTGAGGACCACATCAATGCTGTCCACCAACAACCCAAAGTGGTCCAGTCCACCCACGTAACCATCGCGGCGAGGCAAAATTTGAAGCCCGACGCGACCATCGCCCACGGTGGGCGCAGCTGCGGGGTCCCAGCTCTTTAGCGCCGACTTAAGCCCAAACAACACCTGATAGTACTTCTCCAGCAGTGGATATTGATGACTGATGATCGCAATATGGTTGATCTCAGCAAACATCTCACACCTCCATTCAATCGGGGTTGAAAATGAAAAAGGCACCGGCGGCCCTTTTGCCTTGTCCCGGTGCCTTTACGCCTGTTAAGCCGCTGCTACTTTAAGGACTGTCTAATTCTCGGATTGTACTCTACTCCCGGTACGTGAAACCTGTCAATCCTCGTCTCTCGGTCATCATCGCGGAGGCAACGGCTCTGCAGACGCGATCCGTTTGTAGAGTTTAATGATCTCCGGATTTTTCGGGAGGTCCCTGATGGCCTTTGCCTGCTGTTCCGGCAAAAGGGGAGTGGCTTCCGCCCCGGTGAGTTTGCGGAAAAGTTTTAAGAACTCCGGATCCTGGAAGGTCTTACGGAAGGCCTCCTGTAATACCTTTACGCGATCTTCAGGAGTCCCCGGGGGCAAAAAGAAGGGTGATCCCACAAGCCTGAAGGTACGATACATCCCAAGGATTTTTCTTTCCGTGTCCGTCTTAGCAAAACTCTCCAGAGTAGGTAGTCGGTTGAATGCAGGATGGCTGGTACGGTAGCCCTTGGGAATCTCTATGATGGAATGAAAGTAAACAAGCTTATCGTCAATCCATTCCCGGCTACGACGGAGTATCGTATCGGGTATGTTGGTTCTGATATCGATTTCTTCCTTGAGTAGAGCCAGATCCATTTCCTGCCCTCCGGTATAGCCGGTCACAAACCTCGGCTCTTTGAGGTCTAGCAGCCAAACGAACAACCTCGCGTTGATATACAGATCATGCCCGACTCCCAAGGCTCCTATTATGAGCAGTGGTGCGGCTTGAAGCTTTTCCAGAGTATCCAAGCCGGTTTTCGCATTGACTGCGAGGACATAGTTGGTTTTGCTATTGCCGGAGCCCAGGTAGTGGAATTTATTGATGTCGTACCGGACACCACGCATGCCAAGAAATCCATTGAATACCAGTGCACCGCCCACGTTTCCGATTGTCAAACCGTCTGGTCGAGCCCTCGTGTAGATATAGTTTCCCGCCAACCTGCCTCCGCCACCGGGCATGTACTTGATCAAAATAGCTGGATTGCTAGGAATGTATTTGGTTAGGAATGGCATGGCGGCTCTAGTCCGCATGTCACCCGTGCCACCGGCACCGCCACCTCGAACAAGGACGATGGTCCTGCCTTCATAAAAAGAGGATTGGGAGTAACAATCAAACGATAGACTGAGAAGTGTGGTAAGGGAAAGAAAAAAGATGGATACGAGTTGTCTAGTTTTCATTTCAAACCTCCTGCCAATTGAAGTTTTAAAGTTATTAAAAGTTTCCCCTCTCCCTCACTCAGCACCATTGGCTAACGAAGAAAGCTGAGCTGGAAATCTACCAACCGACCTGAAAGGGTGGCACCTTGGCAACCACAGAGGAATCAACGCTCTGCACATTTGGCTTCCCGCATCGGGCCATGGTGATTTCCATTTCCTCACGGAGGATCTCCAAGACTCGGCTCACCCCTTGTTCCCCGTCCACAGCGAGGCCCCAGAAAAGGGGTCGCCCGATGCAGACTGCCTTCGCCCCGAGGGCCAAAGCCTTCACCACATCGGCGCCGCGCCTGATGCCTCCATCCAAGAGGACTTCCAGTCGCCCCTTGGCCGCCGCCACCACTTCGGGAAGGACCTCGATGGTGGCCAGGGTGTTGTCGAGCCCCCGCCCTCCATGGTTGGAGACAATGACGGCCTCAATCCCAACCTGAGCACAAAGCTCCACGTCCTCACCCGTCATGATCCCCTTGGCAACGATTGGAAGGTCCGTCTCGGACTTGATCCATTCCAAGTCCTTCCAGGACGCCGCAGGGTCTGACTCCGCACCCCTTGGCCGCCTCTCTGTGGAGGCGGAACGCTCCGCTGCGGAGCTCGCGTAATTAATGGTGCCCCTGCGTTCGTAGCTGTTACGGATATTGCGCTCTCGCTTGGAAGGCCACACCGAATCCAAGGTTATACAGATCGCCTGGTAACCACATTCCTTGGCGCGCTTGATCCAACTCCGGGTCACCTCCCTGTCACGAAAGGGATACATCTGCATCCACAGAGGACCCGAAGCCGATTTTGCCAAATCCTCAAAGGACGTATTGGAGTTGGCACTCACTGCCATGATAGTCCCGGAGTTAGCTGCCGCTCGGTAAGTGGCGACCTCACCGTCAGGATGGGCCCTTTTGTGTCCCCCGCAAGGTGCAATCAGGACAGGAAATCTGACCTCGGATCCGAGGACCTTTGTGGAGAGATCCACTTCCCTCATGCCCGCCAGCACTCGCGGGCGCAGCGCTATGGACTCAAAGGCGCGGCGGTTCCGCTCCACACTGATCTCGTCGGTGGCTCCGCCAGCGATATAGTCGTATTGTGCTTTGGGTAAGCGACCCTTTGCGATCGGCTCAAATTCGAAAAGGTTGATTGGCCCCGGCCGAGCGATCATAAAAACTCACCCCGTACCACAAAATGTCCGCACTTGAGTGCGGAGATAAATGTTGTGAAATTCCCCAAAGAGTCATTCCCCAAAACAACGGCTCGGCGGTGAGCTCGCCGTCGAACGGAGGTAAGTCTGTGGTTCGGGGCTCACTCGACGGAGCTAATCCTTTAAAGTGACATGAGGGCCGCCAAAGGCCTCGGAGCGATTGCCCAAGATGAGAAGGGGGCCTGTGCCCACGTTGGTCACCTGATAGTATTCGTTCGCGTTAAAAAAGGCGACTCCGTTCTGCTCCACCACTTTTTCCTCCCCCTTGACCCCTTTGACCAGGGCCTTTCCCTCTACCACCATAAAGGTTTCGGGCGAGGCGTGACAATGCATGTCGGTGCCGTCCCCTGGTTGAAAGCAGAGGATCCAGGAGCGAAAATTTTCCGTACCGAAGAGGTTAATCTTTGTCGTCTTTGTCTTGATGGCCTCGTCTCTTTTATCATTGAGACTGACAAAATCCATTGAAACCCTCCGTTCTTTTTATCGTTCTAAAAACTAACGCCCTAAATCTCAATCGACTGACGGTCAAAACGTCACTTTTTACCTTCGAAATAGTCCGCGTTGACCAGGGTATAACGCTCCCATTCCCCGGTGAGCTCAGCCACGACGAAAACGGTAGTCTAGCGCAGGTGATTTTGCCTTGTCAATCATCGCTTTTTCTAGGGGTTTTCAGGGTACTCTCATAATATTTCCAGAGCATCTCGGAGAACCGGTACCCTTCCTTGTTTTGTAATTTAGCCAGATTGGTAATGGCATTGACCGTTGACAGGATGGGAGTAGGCATTTCTTTTGCCCCGGCGATTTTCACACCATGATAAAGATCTTTGGCGACCCAGCTTGGACTCGTATCGTATCGTCCTTTCAGGATCTCAGCGAGGCCGTCCGCTG
>JACZQL010000001.1 GCA_022545745.1 Deltaproteobacteria bacterium
GAAGTCTAAAGTTCTCAAACAACGGTTGTAAAGGCCAGGCTGTTTATGACGTTTGTATTTTTGTCATTTGGATTTGTTTCGGACTTCGGATTTCGGGTTTCTACTCTTGTTTGTTCTTGGCGTGCTTTGCGTCTTTGCGGCTCGCCCCGTGGAATACCGACTCGACCAAGATCGAGTTGTTAGCCCGAAGCGCTATTCCACGGGGCGAGTCATCGTTTGTCCGATTCTGTAATCCAAATTCACGATGCCCTAACCGGCAGCCCTCCGGGCCTTTGGTCCTTTAGTGCTTTCGTAAATCCTGGCGGCCTGCTCGACCGAGGCCTTCTCGTGCACGATGGCCCGTACGGCGCGGATCATCCCTACCGGGCTGTCGGACTGGAAGATATTTCGGCCCATGTCCACGCCCACGGCGCCACCCTGGATGGCATTGGCGGCAAGCCTCAATGCATCAAGTTCAGGGATCTTCTTCCCCCCGGCAACGATTACGGGAACCGGGCAGCTCTCCACCACCTTGCCGAACTCCTCACAGTAATAGGTCTTGACTATGTGGGCTCCCAACTCCGCGGCGATGCGGCAGGCCAGACTCAGGTAGCGGGCATCGCGAGCCATATCCTTCCCGACGGCGGTCACGGCCAGAACGGGAATCCCGTACCTTTCTCCTTCGTCCACCAGCTTCGACAGGCTTACGAGCGTCTCCCTTTCGTGTTCCGACCCGACAAAGATGGAAAGTGCCATGGCGGAGACGTTCAGGCGGAGGACATCCTCGATGGAGACAGTGATGTCCTCGTTGGAAAGATCTTGCAAAATGCTGGTCCCGCCGGAGACCCGAAGAACCACGGGTACAGACGAGTTGGGATCGACCGAGGTGCGCAAAACGCCACGGGTGAGCATCACAGAATCTGCATACGGCAAAAGAGGCTCGATGGTCTTTCGAGGCTCTTCTAATCCACCCGTGGGCCCCAGGAAATAGCCGTGATCGACAGCCAGCATCACCGCACGGCCATCCTCAGATTTGACAATTCTTGCAAATCTGTTTTTCATTCCCCAGTCCATAGTCAAAACCTCCTTTGCCGGGCTTAATTCAATGTAAACCCCGCCTTTTGAGGCGGGCACAAAGCCGATGGGGTTTCCCCCGTGGAGTTGCGGTCCATTACTCCACAGGGGGGAGATGCGGTAGCTCTCCCCTTTGGTCAAACACGGGGATTTAAACCCCGTGTTTGATATAACTTGATGCGAGACAGTATCACGAAAGACGTCAAAAAGTGAAGCGACTTGCCGGTCACTTTGATTCAATATAAACCCGCCTTTTGAGGCGGGCACAAAGCCGATGGGGTTTTCAAAGGGGAGAAGCGGCAGCTCTCCCCTTTGGTCGAACACGGAGATTTAAACCTCGTGTTCGATATAACTTGGTTTTCTTACCACCAAATACAGCTGTTCTGCTTTTCTTGTTTTCCACCGAAGGTTGGAGCTTATTGCACAGAGGTCCATCCGGAGATCCGCGGCATGGGAGGTCCCAAAAGATCATCGACTGATGTGGCCGGCGGCTAGAAAAACGCTGGACCTTAACCGGGTTCCACCAATTTTCGCTCGTTCCAATCTTTGGCCTTGAGTGTCTGCCCAGTGATGATCGGTTTATCCTGAGCGGAGAGATGAAGTATCAAGGGAACAACCACATCGGGAGACTGTCCTCCACGACCATCCACATCGACCCGACCTCCCGGGTGAACGGCATTTGCACTGATCCCGTGCTCGCGCACCTCTTCGGCGACGGTTTTCATTAGACCCTCAACCGCATGCTTGGAGGCACAGTAGGCGCTCTTGCCGGAGACGCCACGGCCCCCAGCATTGGAAGTGATGCCGATGATCGTCCCCCTTTTCTGTTGGATCATGTGGGGCAGGGCAAAGTGCGTGCAGAGAAAGACCGCTCTCAGGTTGATGCTGAGAAGGAGATCCCACTCGTCGATGGCAAGTTCATGAGTGGGGCGCATTCTCAAACAGCGCCAATCTTCGTATCGGCCATCGTCGTGCTCCTCCATTCTGAGGCCGGCGTTGTTGATGAGGATATCCAACCCTTTGAGTCGTTGGATGCAGAAATGGATGAGCTGTTCCGCGGTCTTCTCCTGGCTGACGTCCCCGACAAAAAGGTCCCCTGCCCCACCAAGCATTTGGATCTCCTTGAGGACTTTTTTCCCTTCGGGTTCCCGCACCTCTGCGATGAGGACTTTAACCCCTGCGCTAGCCAGCCCGATGGCCATGGCACGGCCCAGGCCGCTTCCGCCCCCTGTCACTACAGCAACCCGGTTGTTGATTTTCATTTACATAAGTCTTCCTCGCGAGACTCAGTCGACTTTTCCCTTCGCTAGGGAAAAGATCATAAGGATCCTGAGGAGAGACCGTGTGGGCAGAGAAGATTCACCGACTGGCTGGGTCTTTACGCCTCGGGCTCTCTACTCGGCGAGCACTATGGCTTTTTTTTGCTTTTAGCGTGTGGGGCAGGATTAATGTGAAAGTCGAGCCTTTGCCCAGCTCACTCTGAACCTGGATGTCTCCCTTCAGAAGCTCGAGGTATTTCTTAACGATGGCGAGTCCCAGGCCCACTCCTTGGTTGCTCGTCGTGGCGTCGATCTGCTGAAACCCGTCAAAGATCTTCGAGATATTTTCAGCGGCGATGCCCCTCCCGGTATCCTCAACCACAAACTCTACAGATTTGGAATCCAAGCGGTTCTTTATCCGTATCCGGACCTCTCCCTTAGAGGTGTACTTGAAGGCATTGACCATCATGTTCTGTAGAATCTCTTCGAGCTTGGAGGCATCTGTCGTAAGAGGAGGAAGGTCCTGGTCTATATCCCAGCGGACTTTCAAATCGGTTTTCCTCTGGAGATCATCCGCCACTGCCCGTAGAGACTCGATAATTTTTTCCATGGGGAAGGTGGAGATCTCAAGGGGGATGATCCCCGCCTCAATCTGCGAGAGGCTCAAGATATCTCCAATCATTTTTTGAAGTTTTTGAGACTGGACCAGCATTTTGTCCACGGCCGTCTTTTGTTCCTTGGTGAGGGTTCCGAGAGTCTCCAAGCTCAAGATGTCCAGAAAGCCCATAATGATACTCAAAGGAATCCGAATCTCGTGCGACATTCTGGCCAGGAAATGAGACTTGTGTTCAGTGGCCCTCTGGAGCTCTTCGTTATGCCTTTTTATTTCTTCATAGAGTTCCAATTGCCTCTCCAGGAGAGGCCGGCTCTTGGGGGGGCGGGGGCCCTTCTGCTTGGCGCGGCGGATCTTGGTGATGGCCTTATGCCTTTCAGCGGTTGTACCTGTAGTTTGCTTTCCCGACTTGCGCTTAGCCATTGGAAGTTTCGTCATTAGGCGCGAGTTGACGGCCTCTTTTCTATCTTTATCTATCACACCCCCTATCAGTTGAAAAGAAGAGAAACTCCTATTGACAAGGATTAGGGATGGGAATAAAAGCGATAACAATATGAGTTTTTCTTGAGACTCGTTAAGCGTAGAGAGAGGGCCTCGATGCTTTTCCCAAGGCGACTAGGTGCCAAAGTAAGAACGCAAAATAAAAGCCTGGACTTTTGTAGAAGGTTCAGGCTTTTTGTTTTAAGGCCCAGTTTTTAAGGAACTTTTATAAAGGTCGCGGTTTTTGTGTTTAGGATGTAATTCTTAAATAATAAGGAGGGGAAAATGGAAAAGCTAAATAGAAACTCCCTCAATATTATTATCATTTATGGCCTTGGTTCCGCGCGCGGCTTTGGCCCAAGATATCGATGCCAAGATAAAAAGGCTCGAGAAGATGGAGGCTAGGATTGACGCTAAGCTCAAAAAGCTAGAGGCAATGGAGGCGCGTTTAGAAGTGAGGCTCCAGCCGGTTGCAGCACAGAGCAGAGCAGGTGTGGAACCAAGTCAGGATGGGTTAAAACACCCCTCGGTAACTTTAAGGCGCGCTACTGCCAGGTCAAGTGGTCCAGCCCATGATGAGAAGGGTTTATTTGGCGGTCAGGTATCATTCAAGGGTGGATATAGTCACATGGATTCAAATACCGGTAATGTCCTTAGCGCGGGTGGCGGACAGGACGGTTTTTTGGCTGGTGGGGCCTTAGGTATCCCTTTCTTGAAAGACACGTGGTTTAACAACACCCTTTTAGGCCAGATATCGGTGGATTTCAGTGGTTTCAATGCCAAGACATCCGGTGCCGTAGGTGGTCATACGCTCGCGGAAACGTCGTTTCTCAAGATCGCAATATCACCGAAGTACCGGATCGAGTCCTTGGGGAACATTCGCCCCTGGATTATCCCTATGGGACTCGCTTTTGCAGCAAACAGCCCGCCTTCGGACGGAGTCACCTATCTCACTGTTGGTGGGACCACCGGTGCTGGAATTGAGTATGTATTGCCTGTGTTTAAAAGGCATTTTAGCCTGGGCATGCAATTTAGCTACAATTTTTTCAACCAGGGCAGGAACCAATTCAACAGCAATCATTCTCGCTAGGACCTTATCTCGGGATCAACTATTAAGGAGGTTAATCATGATTCCTCCAACTTTTGCCCATTATCGCCCTCAGAGGTGCTGTCCGGAGTGCCAATGGTCATGCCGCTCCTTCCTGATCCAAACTCACTAAGGGCATAATCAGCGACGCCCTAACGGTTCTCAATAGGGAGGTCCAGTCGGTCTCCCCATTCCCTCCACGATCCGAGATAATTGCGAACTTTGGGATAACCCAGGAGCTTCAGTGCTATATAGGAGTGGGCAGACCGATAGCCTCCCTGACAATAGGCAATGATCTCTTTGTCGGGGGTAATGCCCGCTTTATGGTACATCGTCTTTAGCTCAATAGCGGACTTGAACTTACCATCCTTGTTCAGGTTCTGGGTCCATTCAATGTGGATTGCTCCCGGAATTGCTCCTCCGCGTGCTGCTCGGATATTTCGTCCTGTGTACTCATCAATAGTGCGCGTGTCTAGGATACAGACTGTTTCTTTTTTCAACGAATTCAGTACATCGTCAGCTGTAGCAAGAATCTCACGTTTCTCTTCAAGCGTCATTTGTGTTTGCTTGGGAGGAAGGGGCTGAGTCGAGATCAGGAATCCTGCCGCCCGCCAAGCCCGAATGCCACCATCCAGAACTTGAACATCCCGATGCCCAAAATATTGCAGTAGCCACAGTCCTCGGGCTGCCCGCATACCGGAATTTTCTTCGTAAAAAACGACTCTACTTTCACGGCTAACACCGCGTAATTCGAAGACATGACACATCATAGACATAAAAGCCTTGAGAGGGGCAGGGCTGGTGTCCATGAGGCTGATGCCGTAAAGATCAAAGTGGATCGCTCCGGGAATATGTCCGCGAGCAAATTGCTCTGCGGGACGGGTGTCGATGAGGCATAGGTGTGGATTTCCCAGGATTTTCTCCAGCGCCTCCGGGGTTGTGAGCAGCTCTGGGCGGGTGTATCCTCCGTGATCCATAGGAAATTGTATAGCACTACTTCGATCCGGTCTCAATCCGTACTGGAACGAGGATGTGTGCTGTCTGTGACTCAAGGTGAATTGTTCAGACCCTACTTGCAAGGACCTCTCATGATTCGTCGTCCGTGGATTGTCCTTGGCTTGATCTCCGCTCTCCTTCTGGCCTCCTCTTTCCGATACCGGGTCGTGCTCCCGGGTAGAAACATCTCGTTTCCCCAAGACCACTTTTCCCACCCAGAATTCAAGACCGAATGGTGGTATTACACCGGCCATTTAAAGACCGATGGGGGAAGGAGTTTTGGCTACCAGGTGACTTTTTTCCGCTATGGTTTACGGGATCGGCAGAGAGACGAGAAGACCTCTCCCCCACTTTTCACCGATCTTTACATGGCCCATTTTGCGTTATCCGATAAGGGAAAAAGAAGATTTTTCTTTCGGGACAGGGCAAATCGGGGGTATCGAGGAAGGGCAGGTGCCCTGGCCCATCGTTATCTCGTCTGGAACGAGGACTGGAAAGTTGAGGGGAGGGGGGAGAGCCATGTCATTTACGTGCAAGACCGGGATAGGATCTTGAGGTTACGCCTGACGCCGCTCAAACCACCGGTACTGCATGGCCAGATGGGTTTTAGCCGCAAGGGGGAGGGGCGAGGTAGAGCCTCTTACTACTATTCCCTGACCCGTCTTCAGACAGAAGGAGTATTGGAGATCGGAGGGCAAAAGGAAGCAGTTCATGGCCTGAGCTGGATGGACCACGAGTTTGGTAGTGACCAGTTGGGAGAGGACCAGGTGGGTTGGGATTGGTTTAGTGTTCAGCTGGAGAACAACACGGAGATCATGCTGTATCTGATCCGACGGCAGGATGGCTCTGTGGCCCCATCCTCCAGTGGCACACTGGTTTATCAAGATGGGACAGCGCGGCATCTCACCTTAAAGGAGTTTCGTGTAGAGAACCTTGAGAGGTGGGAAAGTCCTAAAAGTGGGGGCATCTATCCAATGCACTGGAAAATTTCGATCCCGGCTGAAGGGGTTGACCTGGAGATCACTCCGTTCTTTCCCCAACAGGAGTTGGACACGCGAAAGAGCACACGAGTTACTTACTGGGAGGGATCCGTGAAGGTTAGAGGGACCTACCGAAAAAGGCCGATCCAGGGCCTGGGTTATGTGGAGATGACCGGCTATGTGGAGAGGTTGAGGCTTAGCCGGCGAGGACACGGGGATCCTCTTTACGATCCTGCGGCAGCCCGCCTTCGAGGACCCCAAGCGAATATCTCGGGCTACAGGTGAGGACCAGACCAGCAACGCCGCTGCACGGTGTCATTGGGAATCTGATCTCACCAGAGGGGAATCGGCGTCAGCGGGGGTGACGAGAGGTGCCGGCCCACCCGGTCTCGGACAGGTCGATAATGACCCCATCGGGCCCACCAAACTTGACTTCGACATTGACGTGGTGTGATTGACCCATCCCGACACCGAGGGCGCTGTTGATATCGTCCCTTTGTTGGACATTAAAGGCTGCCATATGCTTAGCGGTCTCATCCAAGCTCTCGACCTCGAAGCCGATGTGATGAAGTCCGCTAACTTCCTTGCCATTTTCAATCCCGGCGACCTGGTCATTCTTGAATTTGAGAATGGCGAAGTTGATGTCGCCGTCGCTTAAGTGATAACCAGTAGCACCTCGGCTGTTTATCTTGGCGATCTCTTTTAGCCCAAGAACATCAATATAGAATTTGGCGGTTTTGTCCGGGTCCTGGGTCGCGATCGCAATGTGTTTAATCTTCGCCATGGTATTGCCCCCTTGCCATGTATTCATTAATATTTTAGGCGGCAATGATCCTATCAACTTGCCATGAGGATTGCTACTCTTATGTGTTGCTCCAGTAAAGGCGTTCTTGTACTCTTCCTCACTCTTTTCCTTCGATTTGAGGTAGGAATCCTATCGGGAATTTCATATCCATGATGACTCTTGAGGGAAAAGTAAGGGATACCATCCGAAAATACGAGATGTTTTCGTGCGGCGACGGCGTCTTGTTGGGCGTCTCGGGAGGACCCGATTCTATGGCGCTGCTCACCCTGATGTCCAGATTGCGAGAGGAATATGGTCTGCGCCTAGCGCTGGCTCACTTAGTGCATGGGGTCCGCGGTGAAGAGGGCAGAAAAGATGCACAGTTCGTCGCCGAGATGGCAGAGAAGTTAGGCATTCCGATTCATCTTAAGGAGGTGGACCTGCCGCGTATGAAATCAGAAGGCAGACCGGGTAACCTTGAGGCAATGGGTCGGAAAGAGCGATACGGTTTTTTTGCTTGTGTGGCCGGGAAGTTCGGGCTCAATAAAGTCGCTACTGGGCACAATAGAGATGATCAGGCGGAAACTCTACTCATGTGGCTTCTGCGAGGGAGCGGGAGGAAGGGGTTGGGCGGCATGCCTCCGGTTCGCAAGCTGACCTCTCGTGATCCAGGTAAAGTGTCGCCATGGCTTGTCCGACCGCTTATCGAGGCGTCGAGGCAGGAGATCATGGATTATCTTACGGAGCATGGTCTTGAGTACCGAACAGATCAGACCAACCTGGACATCCGTCCCTTACGGAACTGGATCCGCCACCGCCTGCTTCCCCTGATCAGAGAGAGGACCGATAGCAGAGTGAGTGAGAGAATGGCCCGTTTGGCAGAGATCTTACGCGATGAAGAGAGAGTCCTGGATCGAATTACCTGGAGCGGTCTTGAGCGACTCGGGCGCGAGTCAACTTTCATGTGTGAGGATCTTTTGCAAGAGGACAGGGCCGTGCAGCGCAGGCTAGTTCGTGCCTGGCTTGAATCCAACGCGGGGTGCCTGCGTGGTGTCACGTTTGATCACGTTGAGGCGGTCCTGCACATCGTAACTCAGAATTCACCTCATGGGCGCATTTCTCTCCCTGGGGGGTGGGAACTGGTCAGGCAGTATGAGGCCGTTCGCCTCGTGAAAAGGAAGTCCGGAAGAGGGGAGGCGGTTCGCTACAGTTATGTCCTTCCGCGCGAAGGAGAATTGGTTATTCCTGAGGCGGGGGTGAAGCTTCAAAACTCTAGGTGTTCATTCTCCGACCTCCAACGGCCAAGAGATAATCTTGAGGCCCTTTTTGATTTGGTCTGCCTCCCACAAGCTCTCACGGTACGTAATTTCCGTCCCGGAGACCGGTTCCAACCCTTGGGGATGTGTGGGCACAAGAAGGTCAAAGATCTATTTATCGAAAAAAAGGTTCCCCTCCCTGTGCGGCGTACCCTCCCCCTGGTCTTGAGAGGAGAAGAGATCTTGTGGATACCGCAGTACGGGAGGAGCGATGTCGCTAAGACAAGGTCTCAGACCAGAGAGGTCCTGAAGGTAAGGCTTACGTTCCTAAACGTATGAATTGTCCTGTAGTTATTGAACTAAGCCTTTGTGTGTGTTAGATTTTCTAGTAGTTTTTGGCTAGTTGGGGGAGTTTTTGAACCAGACATCTAAAAATCTGGCCTTGTGGCTGGTTTTGGGGCTGATGTTTCTCCTGCTATTTACTGTCTTTACCAGGCAGCACGAGGGGGAACCTGAAATCGTCTTCAGTGAGTTTTGGGCGGCCGTCGAAAAGGGAGATATCCTGGAGGTCACCATTCAGGGGCAGAATGTCCAAGGGAAGTTTCAAAACGGGGAGTCGTTTACAACCTATGTCCCTTATGACCCTGACTTGGTCAAGACACTGCGGGAAAAGAAGGTCAGGATCTCAGCGAGGCCTGCAGATGAATCTCCCTGGTACGTCGTGCTGCTTGTGAACTGGGCTCCCATGCTTTTATTGGTCGGCGTGTGGATCTTTTTTATGCGCCAAATGCAAGTGGGAGGCGGAAAGGCGATGTCCTTCGGCAAGAGCCGTGCCCGGCTCCTCAATGAAAACCAGACTAAGATTACATTTAATGATGTGGCAGGCGTGGAGGAGGCGAAGGAGGAGCTCCAAGAGATTATTGCCTTTCTGAAGGAACCCAAGAAGTTTACTAAATTGGGTGGCCGGATTCCAAAGGGGTGTCTCCTCATTGGACCCCCTGGTACGGGCAAGACCCTTCTGGCGCGCGCCATCGCGGGAGAGGCGGGCGTTCCCTTTTTCTGCATCAGTGGGTCTGACTTTGTCGAAATGTTTGTCGGCGTCGGTGCCTCTCGAGTGAGAGACCTTTTTGTACAAGGGAAAAAGAGTGCACCATGCATTATCTTCATTGATGAGATCGATGCCGTAGGACGACAAAGGGGTGCTGGACTTGGAGGAGGACACGACGAGCGGGAGCAGACCCTTAATCAACTCCTGGTGGAGATGGACGGGTTCGAGGGCAATGAAGGAGTCATCCTAATCGCCGCGACCAATCGCCCCGATGTCCTGGATCCTGCCCTGCTTCGTCCGGGTCGGTTTGACCGCACGGTGGTGGTCCCCCGCCCTGACATAAAGGGGAGGGAAGGGATCTTGGGTGTGCATACCCGCAAGGTGCCTCTCGCGACCGATGTCGATATCACCGTTTTAGCCAGGGGTACACCAGGTTTTGCCGGGGCGGATCTGGAGAACCTGGTCAACGAGGCGGCGCTTCTGGCTGCTCGGACCGACAAGGAAAAGGTCAATATGCAGGATTTCGAGATGGCCAAGGATAAGGTGATGATGGGCACTGAGCGAAAAAGCATGCTTATCAGCGAGGAAGAGAAGCGAATTACCGCTTATCATGAATCAGGTCATGCCCTGGTGGCCAAGCTTCTTCCAGGCACCGACCCGATCCATAAGGTTACGATCATCCCTCGGGGTATGGCACTCGGGCTGACGTTGCAACTCCCGATCGATGAAAAGCATACCATTCCGAAAGCGTTTCTCCTCAATAACATCACGATCCTGTTTGGAGGGCGTGTGGCAGAGGAACTGGTTCTCAACCATATGACCACGGGGGCGGGGAATGATATCGAACGCGCTACCGAGATCGCCCACAAGATGGTTTGCGAGTGGGGTATGAGCGAAAAGTTGGGGCCCATGACCTTCGGCAAGAAGGAGGAACAGATCTTTCTTGGGAGGGATTTTACACAGCAACAAGATTTCTCTGAAGGTACGGCCGTTGAAATTGATTCCGAGGTCCGGCGGATCATCCTGGAGAGTTATCACCGTGCCAAGGATATCTTATCGGCCAATATCGAACTCCTTCATAAGCTAGCCCAGAGACTTCTGGAGAAGGAGGTCTTGGACGGTTCAGAGATCGATGCCTTGGTCCAGGAATTTGGCGGGAACAGTGGACCAGCCATTTCCATGAATCCCGCAACGGCTAATGCCTAGAGTGACCCCCCGAAGGATTCATTAGCCTTCCTTGTTTCCGTTCTTCAGTTCGCAAACAGATTGTTCGGTCTTGAGGGCGCGGTCCTCCGGAGGATTGCTGTTTGCTCCGACCTTAAGAGGATCGGGGAAAGAATCTCGGAATTTCGCCTTCACTCCGGTTTTGCTTTTGAGTGGGTCCGGGTGGGCAAACTTTCGGATCGGGATTGTCCCTTAGATCAATGCATGATCGATCGCATTTGCGTTTGGACAACAGTGCCGCTGTCCCTTGCCGGACGGGATGGGTTCTATCCACTCGGCACGGGATCATCGATATGCGCCGGCGGACTGCCATCATGGGGATTCTCAATGTCACCCCAGACTCTTTCTCTGACGGAGGAAGATACGTTGATCCCGAGATGGCCGTTGCACACGGGGTAAAGCTGGCCGGCGAAGGTGCGGATATTATCGACATCGGGGGAGAGTCTACTCGCCCAGGGGCTTTACGCGTCTCTCTGGAAGAGGAGATCGAGAGAGTGGTTCCGGTGGTTCGGGGGCTCCGTCGGGCATTGTCGATACCTCTATCCATTGACACCTACAAGGCTGAGGTGGCAAGGCGAGTCTTGGATGAGGGGGTGGATGTGGTCAATGATATCAGCGCCCTGAGGTTTGATCCAGCCATGGTTTCACTGGTAGCGAGCGAGAAGGTACCGGTCGTTCTCATGCATATGCAGGGGATGCCGCGGACCATGCAGGTCCAGCCCCATTATCAAAATGTACTTGAAGAGGTGAAGGATTTCCTGCGAGATCGAATGGCATCAGTTATCGAAACGGGTGTAATCCCAGATCAGATCATCATCGATCCGGGAATCGGTTTTGGAAAGAATCTGGATCACAACCTGGCGCTCCTGCGGGGCCTTCCGGCCCTCGGCTCTTTGGGCAGGCCGCTCCTGGTGGGGCCGTCGCGTAAGACCTTTCTAGGTAAGCTCCTCCAAATAGGTCCCGAAGATCGGTTGGAGGGGAGCCTGGCTGCGGCAGTGGCTGCCGGGTTAGGAGGGGCCAACATGATCCGGGTGCATGACGTGAGAGAGACCTTGCGGGCCCTGCAGGTTGTTAATGCACTCCGTTTCGGAGCGGAGGAGTCTGAGGAGAAAGGGAGTGCTTGAGGTTTTTTCCAATCTTCGTTGGCAGGATGCCGTGGATATCGGCATCATCAGTTTTGCCCTTTACTGGCTGATCCACATGATCAAGGGGACTCGCGCCATGCAAACGGCGATCGGGTTAGTGATGGTCCTCCTGGCTTACGTGTTATCGCAGACGTTAGGTCTGTTTACGCTCGAATGGCTCCTGAGAAATTTTTTGGGGTCCATTATTTTGGTGATCATCGTGATCTTTCAAAGCGACATACGCCGCGCCTTGACCCAGGTAGGAACCGCCCATCTCTTTTCTGGAATCGATCGAGTTCAGCGCGGACAGATCCTGGAGGAAATCGCAAAGGCCGTGTTCTCTCTCGCCAGTAAGAGGATTGGCAGCTTGATTGTTTTGGAGAGAGAGGTCGGGCTCAACGAGTATGCGGAGATCGGGTCTTCCCTGGATGCCCGGGTGAGCCGAGAGCTAATCGAGAGCATATTTCTTCCTTCATCACCGATTCACGATGGAGCCATGATTGTTCAAAAAGGCAGAATTGCCGCAGCGGGCTGTTTTCTGCCCCTCAGTGTCGATCCAGACCTGAACAAGAACCTGGGTGCCCGCCATCGAGCAGCGATAGGTCTGACGGAGGAAACCGACGCGGTGGCCGTTGTTGTCTCGGAGGAGCGGGGCGAGGTTTCTCTGGTGGTCAGTGGCCAGGTGAGTCCAGGTATTGATGGCCCGAAACTGCGGAACTCTCTTGTGGGGCTTTTGCGCTGATGGGACGCTACTGGAGAAGGCTCGTCTCAATGATCAGCGGCAACCTGGGTCTCAAGCTGGTCTCATTTGCCTTTGCCCTGGGAATCTGGATTTTTGTGAATAAGGGGCAAAAGGCCGCGGAGCGAGCCGTTGAAGTTCCGGTAGAATTGCGCAATATCCCGTCGGACGTGATGGTAGTCAACCCGGGTCCGGGCCGGGTGGAGATCCGGTTGGCGGGCACGCCGGCACTCCTTTCTGCTATGGATCGGGACCGTCTCAAAGTGGTCCTGGACCTTGACAGGGCACGGCCGGGGATCTCGACCTTTCGCCTGGGCCCGGATTTCTTTGATCCTCCACGCGGGGTCCGGATCAGGAGAATCAGTCCATCCGTGATTGACCTCAGATTGGAGGCGATTATTGAACGTTCGCTTCCTGTCACGGTTCGCTTTGGAGGAAAGCTTTCTTTTGGTTATAAGGTTGGGAGCGTCAAGGTAACTCCGGAGACGATCAAGGTTCGGGGTCCGGCTAATGAGGTTGAGGGGATGACCTCGGTGGACACGCAGCCGTTTGATCTGCAGGACCTCAAGGAAGAGTTGACCCGAGAGCTGCGTCTTGCCGGCCCCGGAAAGTTACTTACGATCTCCCGCGATCGGGTTAAGGTCTCGGTCTCGTTAGAGGAGGAGTGGATCACAAAGGAGTTTAAGAGTGTCCATATAGAGGCGAGGGATTTTTCCGGGCGATACCGGGTGACTCCATCGCGGGTTTATCTCCGCTTATCAGGACCCAAGCGGGTTTTGTATCCACTCAAGGTGGGTAAGGATCAGGTCTACCTTGATCTCAACGGGTTGAAACCGGGCCGGCACACGCTCAAGCTAAGCCTTAGTCTTCCTCCGGGGGTCAAGGTGGAGAAGCAAAAGCCGGCCCTCTTCAAGGTCAGGATTCTCGGTTCAAAAAGGAGATGAAGATGGTTCCTTCCTCAAACTCGAAGAAGAAAAACAAAGGACGGCATCTCTTCGGCACAGATGGGATTCGGGGGGTGGCCAATATAGAGCCGATGACCTCCGAGGTAGCGTTGAAGTTGGGTCGAGCAGTGGCCCATATTTTTCGCGACCCAGCGCATGCGAGGCCATATCGGGGTCGGAAGGACAGGGTGCAACGCAAGGTCCACCGCCCCAGGATTCTTATTGGCAAAGATACCCGTCTCTCCGGGTACATGATCGAGACAGCACTTGCATCCGGAATTTGCTCTATGGGTGTGGATGTGCTTCTCGTTGGGCCGCTGCCCACACCGGGGGTTGCTTTTCTCACCCGTAGCATGAGGGCCGATGCGGGGGTGGTGATCTCTGCTTCTCACAATCTGTTCGAGGATAATGGGATCAAGTTCTTCTCGCGGGATGGGTTCAAGCTTCCGGATTCCCTGGAGACCCGGATGGAAGAGTTGATCTTTACAGGGGAGATCGATCAGTTCAGGCCCACGGCCTCAGAGGTTGGAAAGGCCTTTCGAATTTCCGACGCGGTGGGGAGATGCGTCGTTTTTCTCAAAAATACCTTCCCGCGCCATCTGACTCTGGATGGGTTGAAGATTGTAGTGGATTGCGCTCATGGGGCGGCCTATCGGGTGGCCCCAGAGGTCTTGAGTGAACTGGGGGCGGAGGTAATTCCTGTCGGGATTCAACCGGATGGGGAGAATATTAATCGGGGCTGCGGCGCCCTCTATCCAGAGGCGACACGCAAGGTTTTGCTTGAACACGGGGCCGATTTAGCCCTCTCGTTGGACGGCGACGGGGATCGGTCTATCTTCATCGATGAAAGAGGTGAGGTCGTAGATGGGGATGAGGTCCTGGCTATTTGTGCGCGTGAAATGCAACAGGCCGGGGCGCTTAAATCCAAGACAGTGGTGGGCACGGTGATGAGTAATCTAGGTCTGGATACGGCCCTACGAGGTTTTGGGGTCAGGGTTGTCCGCACCCCTGTGGGTGACCGCTACGTCGTCGAAGAGATGCTACGGGGAGGTTACAACCTGGGTGGGGAGCAGTCCGGTCATATCGTTTTTCTCGATCACAACACCACCGGGGATGGTTGTCTCACTGCCCTCCAGATCATGGCGATAATGATGGAAAAGGGAACGCCGCTGGGAGAGTTAAAACGAGTGATGACCAAGCTACCTCAAGTCCTTCTCAATGTAGAGGTAAAAGAGAAGAGATCCTTTTCGCAGATCCCCAGGGTCCGGCGGAGAATTGCACAGGCCAAAAAGGAGTTGGGGGTGCGGGGAAGGGTCTTGGTCCGTTATTCCGGGACAGAGCCTTTAGCACGGATCATGTTGGAGGGGGAGAATGAGGACGGGATTCGAAGAATGGCGAGCGAGATAGCTGAAGAGATTCGCGTCGAATTGGGAAGCGGGGAATGATGCGTCTCGGGATCAATGTGGATCATGTAGCTACGGTGCGCCAGGCAAGAGGAATCGATATCCCGGATCCCGTAGAGGCGGCGCTGTTGGCCGAGAAGGGAGGAGCAGACGGGATCACCGTTCACTTGCGAGAGGATCGGCGCCATATTCAGGAGCGTGATGTCGAGATCTTGCGCCAGAGGGTGATGGCGAAACTAAACCTGGAGATGGCCGTGACCCCTGAGATGGTGAAGCAGGCTGAAAGGATCAGGCCCAACGACGTCTGTCTTGTTCCTGAGCGTCGTGAGGAGTTGACTACAGAAGGGGGCCTCGATGTGGTCGCTCACAGGGGCAAGGTTCAAGAGGCTGTGCGCTGTCTTCAGGGAGAGGGGATCCTTGTCACTCTCTTCGTCGATCCACAGGAGAGTCAGATCGAGGCAAGCCGAGAGACCGGGGCCCACGGTATCGAGATCCATACGGGCCGCTATTGCAACGCCGCTGGAGGCCGTGAGAAGGAGCTTGAGGAGATTAAGGCCGCGGTCTCCCTTGCCCATTGCTTGGGACTCGAGGTGCACGGCGGGCACGGGCTGAACTACGAAAATGTATCTCCCATCGCCCGTATACCTGAAATTGTCGAGCTCAACATCGGTCACAGTATTATCGCCCGGGCCATTATGGTGGGTATGGTGCAAGCGGTTAGCGAAATGAAAAACCTGCTGGAAAAAGCCGGCAGAGGAGTTCAAAACGTTTAACCCCGATCCGTAAAAAATAATTGAGGCATACCCCGTTTGGAGCACCATATGGCAGCAATTAGCGACATTATGATCTTCGGGCTGCAACTATACTGGAGATGATTTGCCGGTTCATACTACAAAAACAGGACTATGTTGCGGCCTTATGTGCATTAGTGAGGATTTTTTGGATTGATTGATTTCGGATCGGGGTTAACTCGTCGGAAACCGTTTAAGCTTAAAAAGATTTGAACCGCTTGAACGG